>NZ_JADDKI010000280.1:0-12090 GCF_015356725.1 Dietzia sp. SYD-A1 | reverse complement strand
CCCCGGCGGCCCGGCCCGTCCGGGTCGCCGCGGCTCAGCCTGCACCACGACACCGGCCCGATCCGCTGGACGCGGATCGGGCCGGGCGCGCCCTGTGGAGGCGCGGGAGGCTGTGGAGGACGAGCGAGTCGCGAACTACTCCGGGAGGCGGAGTTCGGGCTTGTCGAGCTCCTCGATGTTGACGTCCTTGAAGGTCAACACCCGGACGTACTTGACGAAACGGGCAGGCCGGTACATGTCCCACACCCAGGCGTCGGACATCCGGACGTCGAAGTAGACCTCGCCGTCTGCGGACCTCGGGATCAGCTCGACCGCGTTGGCGAGATAGAAGCGCCGCTCCGTCTCGACGACGTAGGTGAACTGACCGACGATGTCGCGGTACTCGCGGTACAGCGAGAGCTCCATCTCGGTCTCGTAGTTCTCCAGATCCTCGGCGCTCATCTAGTGCTGCTCCTCGAATGCGCCTGGGCGGCGCGACGGACGTTGGCGTACGACATCCGGTGGATGTCGCTGGGACCGAGCTGCTCGATCGCCCTGGCGTGACCCGGGGTGCTGTACCCCTTGTGGGCGGCGAAACCGTAGCCCGGGTACCTCGGGTCGAGGTCCACCATAATCCGATCACGGGTCACCTTTGCGAGGACACTCGCGGCGGCGATCGATGCGACGACCTCGTCACCCCCGATCACCGCGGTGGACTGGCACCCGAGCCCGTCCACGGCGAACCCGTCGGTCAGGACGAAGCCCGGCGGCGGATCGAGAGCGGCCACCGCGCGTCGCATTCCCTCGAGGTTGCACCGGTGGACCCCGCGCTCGTCGATGCGGTCGGGTTCGATCACGACCACGGACGCCGCGACGGCTCTGCGCAACACGGCGTCGTGGAGGCGCTCCCGGGTCGCAGGAGACAGCTTCTTGGAGTCGTCCAGATCAGCGAGATCCGCCGTGAGACGGCTACCCAACACGCACGCCGCCACCACCAGTGGACCCGCGCACGACCCGCGCCCGGCCTCGTCCACACCGGCGACCGGCCCGAGACCCCGCCGCGCCAGGGCCGCCTCCAGAGCCAGCCGTCCGTCACGCCGGGTCACCCTCACCCGGCCCGGTCGGACCGGGCTCACCCCGCGGTGATGTCCGGTGAGGGGACGGACCCGATCCGGTTGAACGGGAGGATGATGGCCTGCACCTTGCCGATGATGTTCTCCTCGGGGACGGAGCCCTGGAACTCGTCGCCCATGTGGTACCGGGAGTCCGCCGAGTTGCTCCGGTTGTCACCCATCACCCAGTAGTTGCCCTCCGGAACGGTGACCGGCCCGAACGCGCAGTTGAGCGGGTTGCGGTCGATCGAGGGGTCCGCGTTGAGGTACGGCTCGTCCAGCGGCTCACCGTCCACCAGGAGGCCCCCGTCCGGCGAGCACCCGCCCACGGTCTGACCACCCACCGCGATGACACGCTTGACCATGTCGTTCTGATCGGGCGGGACGACGCCGATGACGCCGCCGATGTCCTGCAGTGTCCGGATGACCGGGTTGTCCGACCGGATGGACTGGTACCCCTGGTTCCAGGAATTCGGACCCTCGAACACCACGACGTCCCCGGGCTGCGGATCGCCGAACCGGTACGAGATCTTGTCCACGAAGATCCGGTCACCCGTGCAGCCGGCACACCCGTGCAGCGTGGGCTCCATCGACTCCGAGGGGATCTGGTAGACCCGCCCGACGAAGGTCTGGAAGACGAACACCAGTACCAGCGCGATCACCACCAGCATGGGGATCTCGATGTACCAGGGCTGGCCCTTCTTCTCGGCGGCGCGCGCCTGGCGACGGCCTCCACCCACGCCTCGAGCCGGGTCCCCGTCTTCTCGGGGGCCCGGCTCGGAGGGGTGCTGTCCAGGTGATTCGGTGCTGCTCACCCGGACGAGCGTAGTCGATCGGCCACCACACACAACGGCCGAGTCCGACTCGCTCTACATGCTCAGCGCTTCTCCTTGATCTTCGCGGCCTTGCCGCGGAGGTTGCGGAGGTAGTACAGCTTGGCCCGACGGACGTCGCCGCGGGTCAGGACATCGATGTGGTCGATGGTGGGCGAGTGGACCGGGAAGGTGCGCTCGACGCCGACGCCGAAGGAGACCTTGCGGACGGTGAAGGTCTCGCGGACGCCACCACCCTGACGGCGGATCACGACGCCCTTGAAGACCTGGACGCGCTCCTTCGAGCCCTCGATGACCTTGACGTGCACGTCGAGCGTGTCGCCGGGGCGGAACGCCGGGATGTCGTCGCGGAGCGACTTGTTGTCGATGAAGTCGAGAGTGTTCATTGTGTTCCTCGGATGTCAGGAATTGAGGACAGAGGACCCTGGCGCCCGCCGTCAGGCGGGTCAACCGGTTCGTGCCCGGAGCAGCGCGACCGTCCGCGGACGCACGGGTGCGCCCGGATGATCAACCTCGCTAGTGTGCCACTATCCGTCGGCCGACCCCAAATCAGTCGGCGCGCTCGGGCCAGCCGACGGACCTCAGGGTCTCCAGGTCCGCGGGACCCAGAGCAGCCCCGTCGAGCAGGTCGGGGCGACGTTGCGCCGTGCGCCGGAGCGACTCGTCACGCCGCCACCGCGCGATCCGCGCGTGGTCACCGCTCTTCAGTACCGCGGGGACAGGCCGGTCCCGCCACACCTCGGGCCGGGTGTAGCTCGGCCCCTCGAGGAGGCCGTCGGAGAAGGAGTCCTCCTCGTGACTGCGCTGGTTGCCCAGCACCCCGGGGAGGAGTCGGACGACGGCCTCCGCCACCACCAGGACGGCCACCTCTCCCCCGATCAGGACGTAGTCGCCGATGCTCACCTCCTCCACGTCCATGCGTGTGGAGGCCTCATCGATCACACGCTGATCGATTCCCTCGTATCGACCGCAGGCGAAGATCAGGTGATCGCGTCGTGCGTAGCTGTGGGCATCGGCCTGGGTGAACGGTCGTCCCGCCGGGGTGGGCACGATGAGCAGGGGCCGCGTCGCGGCGGAGCCCGCGGACGGTGGTACCACCTCGTCGAGGGCCTCGCCCCAGACAGTCGGCCGCATGACCATGCCGGGTCCGCCACCGAACGGCGTGTCGTCCACCGAGCGGTGCACGTCGTGAGCCCAGTTGCGCAGGTCGTGGACCCGGAGGTCCAGGATGCCGCGGTCGATGGCCCGCCCGGGCAGTGCCAGACGGAGGGGCGAGAGATAGTCCGGGAACGCCGTGACGACGTCGAGCCGCATCCGTGGGGCGGTGACCGTATGGTCGGGTCCGGTCACGGGGTCCCCAGGTCGAGTAGCCCCTCCGGTGGGTCGATCACGCAGGTACCGGCGACGACGTCCACCCTGGGGACGATCCGGGCCACGAAGGGCACCAGGGCCTCCGATCCGCTCGACAGACGCACGGAGAGGAGTTCCCCACCCGGGGTGTGCACGACCTCGGTGACCTCGCCGAGCTGCGTCCCGCCGGTGTCCAGCACGGTCAGGCCCACCAGCTGGTGGTCGTGGAATTCGTCCGGGTCCCCGGTGTCCGGTAGGGACTCGGAGTCGACGATCAGGAGCATTCCCCGCAAGGCGTCGGCGGAATCCCGGTCCGAGACGCCGGCCAGACGCACGAGAAGCCGCCCGGAATGATCCCGGGCGGCTTCTACGGTGACGTCCCGATCGGTGGCGGTCCTCCCCTTGCCGGTGCGGCCCAGCAGTCGAGCTCCCACCGCGAATCGTTCGCGGGGCGAGTCGGTCCGTACCTCCACCACCACCTCACCGCGGACCCCGTGGGACTTCACGACGCGACCCACGACGAGTTCCATGACGTCCTTCCGGTGCGGGTGGGGTCCGAGGGGGCTAGCGATCGGTGTCGACCACGTCGACCCGGACGTCCGGCCCGCCGACGGCGGAGACGATCGTCCGGATCGCGGACGCGGTACGGCCGCCGCGGCCGATCACGCGCCCGAGATCGTCGGGCGACACGGTCACGCGGATCACGGTGCCGCGACGACCACCGCTCGCCCTGACCGAGACCGCATCGGGATCCGACACGATACCGCGGACGAGATGGTCGACGGCGTCGACGACCATGTCACCCATCGGACTCAGGCCTCGGCGTTCTCGGCGTCGGCCGACCCGGCCTCGGCGGACTCACCGTCGGTGGCCTGGGCCGCGGCCTCCTCGGCCTTCTTCGCCTCGTCGGCCTTCTTCGCCTTCTCGGCCTTACGCTTGGTGGTGATGGCCTCGGCGGACGGCTCGCCCTGGGCCTCCTCGAGCGCCTTGTTGAACAGGTCCAGCTTGCTGGGCTTCGCCTCGGCCACGCGGAGGGTGCCCTCGGCGCCCTCGATGCCCTTGAACTTCTGCCAGTCACCGGTGATCTTGAGCAGCGACTCGACGGCCTCGGTCGGCTGCGCGCCGACACCCAGCCAGTACTGCGCACGCTCGGAGTCGATCTGGATGAAGCTCGGCTCCTCCTTGGGGCGGTAGAGCCCGATCGTCTCGATGGCGCGCCCGTCGCGACGGGTGCGGGCGTCGGCCACGACCACCCGGTACTGCGGGTTACGGATCTTGCCGAGGCGGGTGAGCTTGATCTTGACGGCCATGTGGCGTCTCGCTTTCTCTTGCGGGTCACGTGGCGATTCAGCGACTCCCGCACGTGTTGCGGGGCCCGGTTTCGCCTTCCGGGTGACCGCCGCTCGGCGCGGGCACCGTCCGCGATGAACACGGAGGGACCCACCGGTGACGGCGTCCAGCGCACCAGTCTAAACGCCCCGGTACCGCGGGTACCAATCGGCGTGCGACCGGCAGCCGGGTCGGCGCTCGCCGGATACGGTCGACGCCCGCCGACCTCAGCGCTTGGGGAACTTGAGGTCGTTCAGGTCGATCCCCTCGAGGCCCGGCGGCAGCGTGTCCAGTCCGGGCGGCATCTTCGAGAGGTCCGGCATGCCCCCGGGGGGCATCCCCGGCATCCCGGGCGGCATCCCCGGCATCCCACCGGGCATCATCCCCCGGTTCTTGGGCTGCGTCGGTCCGCGGCCCTTGCCCTTACCCTTCTTGCCCTTGCGCTGGTTCTTCCGCCCGGCTCCCGGCATGCCCATCTGGCCGGCCATGCGGCTCATCATCTTGCGGGCCTCGAAGAACCGGTCCACCAACTGGTTGACGTCGGTGACCGTGACCCCGGAGCCCTTGGCGATGCGCTGGCGGCGGGATCCGTTGATGATCTTGGGGTCGGCCCGCTCCGCCGGTGTCATCCCCCGGATGATCGCCTGGATGCGGTCCAGGTACTTCTCGTCGATGTCCCCGACGGCCGCTTTCATGTCCTTGCCCCCGGGCAGCATCCCCAGGAGATTGCCGATGGGGCCCATCTTGCGGATCATCAGCATCTGGTCGAGGAAGTCCTCGAGGGTGAGCTCCCCCGAACCGATCTTGGCCGCGGTCTTCTCCGCGTCTTTGGCGTCGAAGACCGTCTCGGCCTGCTCGATGAGCGAGAGCACATCGCCCATGCCGAGGATCCGGCTCGACATGCGGTCGGGGTGGAAGACATCGAAGTCCTCCAGCTTCTCCCCGTTCGAGGCGAACATGATCGGCATGCCGGTGAGTTCGCGGACGCTCAGCGCGGCGCCACCACGGGCGTCACCGTCGAGCTTGGTCAGGACGACGCCGGTGAATCCGACCCCCTCGCGGAAGGCCTCCGCCGTGACGACGGCGTCCTGGCCGATCATCGCGTCGAGGACGAAGAAGGTCTCGTCCGGCTGGACCGCATCGCGGATCCCCCTGGCCTGGGCCATGAGCTCCTCGTCGATACCCAACCGGCCCGCGGTGTCGACGATCACGACGTCGTGCATCTTGGCGCGGGCGTGGGCGAGGCCCCGCTGGGCCACCGACACCGGCTCCTGGACCCCGACGTCCTCCCCGTCACCCCCGACCGAGGTCCCGGGGTGGGGGGCGAACACCTGCACGCCGGCGCGCTCGCCGACGATGCGGAGCTGATCGACCGCACCCGGTCGCTGGAGGTCGCAGGCCACGAGGAGCGGCGTGTGACCCTGGCCCTTGAGCCAGTACGCGAGTTTGCCCGCGAGCGTGGTCTTTCCCGCTCCCTGCAGACCGGCGAGCATGATCACCGTGGGCGGCTGCTTGGCGAACTCGATCCGACGGGCCTCACCGCCGAGGATCGCTGTGAGCTCCGCGTCGACGATCTTGACGACCTGCTGCGCCGGGTTCAGGGCCTCGGAGACCTCCGAGCCCTTGGCCCGTTCCTTGACGCGGGAGATGAACGTCCGCACCACGGGTAGCGCGACGTCCGCCTCGAGCAGCGCGAGGCGGATCTCCCGCGCGGTCGCGTCGATGTCGGCATCGCTGAGCCGCCCCTTTCCGCGCAGGTCCTTGAGCGCACCTGCCAGGCGATCGGACAAGGAATCGAACACGGCTACAGCTCCCTGGGTCGCGGGCCGGGGGCGTGGTGTCCCCGGCGTCGTCGACGACGACTGATCACAGGGTATCGGCACGCCCGACGCCGGGCGTCGCGGGATCACGCCGGGGAAGCAGGGACTCCACCTCCGTCGCCGTACTGAGGACCGCTCCGGGGCCGGACAAGGCGAAGACGTCCTCGACCGCGGCACCGCGCGTCCGCACCACGACCCAGTCGATCCTCGCCCCCTTGCCCAGGATCGCCGCGATGACCTTCGCGAACAACCCCGGCCTGTCCTCCGCCCGGACCTCGAGCAGGATCCCCTCGGCATCCGTCCGCCGGTTCACCAGGACCGAGGACCTGGCCTGTGGCGGGCCGATCATCCGGGAGGCGTTGCGTGCCAGCGCGGCCCGCAGGGACGCCGCCACCCCGGAATCGACCGCCCGACGCAGGTCCTGGCGCAACACCTTCGGGTCCACGGGGTCCCCGAAACGGGTGGACACCGTCATCTTGGCCCGCACCCCACCGGGCGGCCGCAGGTCGATCTCCCCGTCGACGATCTCCAGACGGTGTGCGGCGAGCACCTCTGCCGTCACGGCGAGAGACTTCCCCGCGCCGGGCACGACGAGGGTGAGCTCGTGAGTGGTCCCCGACCCCGCGGGGCGCATCTCCACCACCACATCGGGGGGGCCGTGCGGGCGGGTGGCGTCGACGGTCGGGGCCTCCACGGCGCCGGGCTGCGACCCCACCCTCTCCCGACACGCGTCGACCAGCATCGAATGTGCCCGGGCCCTTCCCGGGGTCCACACCGTGGGCCCGGTGGCCAGCGAGTCGGCCTCGGTGAGGGTGGCGAGAACGTCGAAGGCGGTCGCGTCCTGCTCGAGCGCGGTCAGCACCGAGTCGGCCGTCGCAGGGTCCGAAGGATCACGCCTGGTCGCGGTCACCGCCAGCAGCAGGTGATGTCGGACGATCCTGACCAGGGTGTCGACATCCGCAGGGTCGAGTCCCATGCGTCGCACGATCGGCCCGACCATCTCGGCACCCGTCTCACTGTGGTCGCCCTCGCGGCTCTTACCCAGGTCGTGCAGGAGCGCCGACAACAGGAGCAGATCCGCGCGCGCCACCGAGGTGGTCAACCGGGACGCCTCCACCGCGGTCTGCACCAGGTGTCTGTCGACCGTGTAGACGTGGGCCCGGTCCCTCGCCGGCAGGTCGCGCACGCCCGACCATTCCGGGAGCATCCGCTCCCACAGGCCACTGCGGTCGAGCGCCTCTATCACCGGCACCTGCCCCTCTCCGGACCCCAGCAGGACGAGCAGGTCCGACAGCGCCTCGGCGGGCCACCGCCCCTCGGGGACCGGTGAGCGTTCCACCAGTACCCCGAGAGTCGAGCCGGCCACGGGCAGGGAGAACCGCGCGGCCGCCGCGGCCACACGTAACGGGAGCCACGGGTCCTCGGCCACGCGGGCGTTCCTCGCGAGCGCCACCTCCCCCGCGTGCTCCACCACCCCGTCGTCGAGCGGTCTGCGGACCGGCGACCTGCGCAGCAGACCGGTCAGCCCACGCGAGGACAGCGACGCGCACGACCCACGGATGGCCTGGTCCGCGGTGAACGCGATGGTCCGCGAGGCGTTGCTCAGCGCGCGGGCGAGGTCGAACCGGTCACCCAGCCCGAGAGCCTGCCCCACCTCGTCGCCGTACTCCGCATGAAGCACTTCCCTGGGTCGTCCGCTCACCCGGTGGAGTTCGGTCCGTGCGTCGAGGACGAGCCGGTGAGCGGCCGTCAACCCGCCGGGGACCACGGGCCGGCCGTCGCTGAGGTGAGCCACCGCGAGGGCGGTGACCAGCTGCGAGTCCCGCAGGCCCCCCACGCCGTTCTTGAGATCCGGTTCGCTGCGGTGGGCGATCACGCCGGAACGCTGACGCCGGGCCACCGCGGCGGCCACGAGGTCGTCGAACCGCGAGGCGATCTGGTCGCGCCACTGGCGCCGGGCGCCGTCCACCACGAGGGCACCGAGGTCCGCGTCGCCCGCGATGACCCGGGCGTCCAGCAGGCTCAGCCCCACCGCCACGTCCGCGGCCGCCACCGCGAGGCACTGGTCCACGGTCCGCACGCTGTGGTCCAGGCCGACGCCCGAGTCCCACAGCGGGTACCACATGGCGTCGGCGAGTTCGCCGACGTCCCGGTCGGGACGCCTCTCGTGCACCAACACCAGGTCGAGGTCGGAGTACGGGAGCACCTCGCGTCGGCCCAGTCCCCCGAAAGCGACCAGGGCGAATCCGGATCCCGGGCCGATCCCCGCGTCGTCCGCGAGCCGCCCCAGCTCCATCTCGTACAGCTCGCACAGGGCGTCCCGCAGGTCCGCGGCGGGGAGTTCGGCCGACGTGGCGGAGAGGATCTGGTCGCGCCCGTCGCGCAGCGCCATTGCCCGCTCACCGTCCCCGGTCACGCTCACGACGTCCCTCTTTCCTTCATTAGTGTGTCTCCAGACTGTAGGGCCCGTGTCACCTGGCGGCGGCTACGGTGTTTCGCTTCCGTGAACGCCCCCGCACGCACCCCGAGAAGCCCGGTGAGGCAGGCGGAGTCATCGAGAAACGCGGTCGACCCCGGCTCAGGGGTCGACCGCGCCTCGTGGTGTCCTCGGTCAGATCGCGGCGTCGCCCGCCTCGCCGGTCCGGACCCGGACGATCGTCTCGACGGGGGTCACCCAGACCTTCCCGTCGCCGATCTTGCCGGTGCGCGCGGCGTCCACGATCAGCTGGACCACGGTGTCGGCGGTCTCGTCGTCGACGACCACCTCGACCCGGATCTTGGGCACGAAGTCCACGGCGTACTCCGCACCGCGGTAGACCTCGGTGTGGCCCTTCTGTCGGCCGTAACCCTGGACCTCACTGATGGTCAGTCCGTGGATTCCCGCCTGTTCGAGTGCTGCCTTGACGTCATCGAGCGTGAACGGCTTGACGATCGCGGTGACGAGCTTCATGTCAGGGGTTCCTTTCGCAGTGGTCGGCTCAACGGATGAGCGCGTTGGTGGAGGCCTCGTACGCGGACTCCGCGTGCTCGGCGCCGTCGATGCCGGACTGCTCGTCCGTCTCGCTGATACGCCACCCGAGCGGGCGGCAGATCCCGTAGGCGATCGCGGTCATGATGGCCGTGAAGACGAGTGCCGCCACGGCGATCACGATCTGGACGACGAGCAGCCTCCACCCGTCCGCCGAGTAGAACACGCCGGCATCCGTGTCGTAGGTGCCGGTGGCCAGGAGGCCGATGGCGACGGTGCCCCAGAGACCCGCCACCAGGTGCACACCCACGACATCGAGCGAGTCGTCGTAGCCGAAACGGTGCTTGAGCCCCACGGCGAGGGCACACAGGGCACCGGACACGGCACCGAGGGCGATCGCGCCGAGGGGGTGGACCGACCCTGCGGCCGGGGTGATGGCGACCAGGCCCGCGACGACGCCCGAGGCGGCACCGAGGCTGGTGGCGTGGCCGTCCCTGATCCGCTCGGTGAGGAGCCACCCGAGCATCGCGGCGGCCGTCGCGACGGTGGTGTTGATCCAGGCGAGGCCGGCGGCCCCGTTGGCACCGAACGCCGAACCGGCGTTGAACCCGAACCAACCGAACCACAGGAGACCGGCACCGAGCATGACCAGCGGGAGGTTGTGGGGACGGAAGGCGGTGCGTCCGAAGTCGTAGCGCTTGCCGATGAGCAGGACGAGGACCAGCGCCGCCATACCGGCGTTGATGTGGACCACGGTGCCACCGGCGAAGTCGACCGGGGCGACGGCGGCGACGAGGCCGCCCTCACCGTCGTCGACGGTGCCGAAGATCATCGCGGCGAGGCTGTTCTCCGAGTGCGAGAGCAGGCCGCCACCCCAGACCATGTGGGCCATGGGGAAGTAGGCGAGCGTCACCCACACCGCGGCGAAGACCAGCCAGGTCCCGAACTTCACGCGCTCGGCGATGGCTCCCGAGATGAGGGCGACGGTGATGATGGCGAAGGTGACCTGGAATCCCACGTCGACGACCTGCGGGTAGGCCCCCGAGGCGGACATGACCCAGTTCTCGGCGTCCCCGATCACCCCGGCGAGACCGAACATCTCGAAGGGGTTGGCGAAGAGCCCGAGGATGTCCTGCTCGCCGTAGGACATCGACCAGCCCCACAGCACGTAGACGATGCCGACGACCCCGATCGCGCTGAACGACATCATCATCATGTTGAGCACCGACTTCTGGCGGGACATCCCGCCGTAGAACATCGCCAGTGCGGGCGTCATGAGCAGGACCAGGGATGCCGCCATGAGCATCCAGGCCGTGTCTCCCGTATCGATCTCCGTCGTCGCCTCCTGGGCGAGCAACAAGACACTGTCACCTCTCACGGTGAGGTCCTCCTCGTCTCCATGGTGAGCGTTGGTCACTCACTCCTCGGGTCAGAAGAATTCCTTTCCGCTGTTTCGATGAGTGCGCGGTCATGTTTCCGGGCTGTAACGTGGCGCGCCCTGTGGTTCCGATCATGTGTCCCGGGCCCGGCCGCGCCCCGGGCCCCGCGCGGATCAGGTGCCGAGAAGAGCGTCGACGAACGCCTCGGGCGCGAACGGCGCGAGGTCGTCGGCCCCCTCGCCCAGCCCGACGAGCTTGACCGGGACGCCGAGTTCGTGTTGGACCTGGAACACGATGCCGCCCTTGGCGGTGCCGTCGAGTTTGGTCAGCACCACCCCGGTGATGTCGACGACGTCCTTGAACACGCGCGCCTGCATGAGACCGTTCTGCCCGGTCGTCGCGTCGATCACCAGGAGCACCTCGTCGACGGGGGTCTTCTTCTCCACGACCCGCTTGACCTTGCCGAGCTCGTCCATGAGACCGGTCTTGGTGTGGAGGCGGCCGGCGGTGTCCACCAGGACCGCGTCCACCCCGGTATCGACTCCCCGGGCGACGGCGTCGAACGCCACGGACGCGGGATCCGCGCCCTCCTTGCCGCGGACGACCTCCGCTCCCACCCGTTCGGCCCACGTCTGGAGCTGGTCGGCGGCCGCGGCGCGGAACGTGTCGGCGGCCCCGAGCAGGATGTCGCGTCCGTCGGCGACCAGGACGCGGGCGAGCTTGCCGGTGGTGGTGGTCTTGCCGGTGCCGTTGACCCCGACCACCAGGATCACGGCGGGTGTGCCGTCGTTCGGCAGCGCACGCAGTGAACGGTCGTATTCGGGATGCAGGTTGTCGATAAGGGTCTGCCGCAGCAGGTCCCGGACCTCGGCCTCCGTGCGGACCTGTCTGGTCGCGATGTCCCCGCGCAGGCGGTCGATGACGCGCTGGGTGACCGCGGTGCCCAGGTCCGCCATGATCAGGGTGTCCTCGATCTCCTCCCACGCGTCCTCGTCGAGATCACCGGCGCCCAGGAGGCCGAGCAGGCCCTGTCCCACGGCGCCCTGGGAGCGCGCCAGCCGACCACGGAGGCGGTCGAGACGCCCCTCGGAGGGGTCGATGCGCTCGACCGGGGCCACGGGGGAGGGGGCACCGGTGATCAGCTCGGTCGTCGGGACCGGGACCTCCTCGTCCGGGACCTCCGGCGGGACGACGACCGGTTCGACGGGCGCCGGTTCGACGACGACGGTGTCCTCGCTCGGACCGGACAGTGTGTCCGGCTCGGGCACGACCGGGGTCTCGGCGGGCCCGGGGGCGTCGGTCGACCGCGGAGTGTCGACC
>NZ_JADDKI010000279.1:0-9047 GCF_015356725.1 Dietzia sp. SYD-A1 | reverse complement strand
CCGCGGGCCGGGCCACGGAACGGGCGGGAGACCGGGCCAGCGACCGGGACGGCGAGAGCGCTCCGGACGCCGACGTGGTCACGGCCCGCCTCGAGCAGGAGGACCTGCTCGGCGCGATCTCCGTGATCCGGCCGCTCTCCCGCTCGGGGACCGAGGAGCTGAGCCTGGGATCGATCACGCTGGACGACGTCGGCGACATGGAGGAGGTGCGCCAGGCCCTCACCGAGACGGTCCTGTGGCCCCTCCAGCACCGCGACTCGTTCGAGCGCCTGGGAGTCCAACCCCCGCGGGGGGTCCTGCTCTACGGGCCCCCCGGGTGCGGGAAGACCTTCGTCGTCCGGGCGCTCGCGGCGAGTGGCCGCCTCACGGTGCACATGGTCAAGGGCGCCGAGCTCATGGACAAGTGGGTCGGCTCGTCGGAGAAGGCGGTGCGCGACCTGTTCCGCAAGGCTCGGGACTCGGCTCCGTCGCTGGTCTTCCTCGACGAGATCGACGCCCTGGCTCCCCGCCGGGGCCAGACCGGGGACTCAGGTGTCGGCGATCGCGTGGTGGCCGCGCTGCTCACCGAGCTCGACGGGGCCGAGCCGCTGGGCGACGTGGTGATCCTCGGCGCGACCAACCGTCCCGAACTCATCGACCCGGCGCTGCTGCGGCCGGGCAGGCTCGAACGGCTCGTCTTCGTCCCCCCGCCGGACGCCGAGGCGCGCGCCGACATCCTCCGCGCCTCCGGTCGCAGCGTGCCGCTTGCCGACGACGTGGACCTGGCCGCGCTCGCCGCGGATCTGGACGGGTATTCCGCGGCGGACTGCGCGGCACTCCTGCGGGAGTCGGCCCTCACCGCCATGCGACGCGACATCGACGCGGCGGAGGTCACCGCGGATGACGTGGCCCGCGCACGGCGGGTGGTCCCGCCCTCCCTCGAACCCGATCAAGTCGAGGGCCTGCGCCTGTACGCCGAGCGGCGAGAGTCCTAGGACCGGTGTCGGGCGGTCGGGGTTCGCGCCCGGGCCACACGGGTTCACGCCCCGGCCACACGGGCGGGCTTGTCGCCGTCCGCCCCGCCGTCTAGACTCTCCCGCCATGCGGAAGATTCTCGTAGTAACCGGACGTAACGGGGCCTGAAGACCGGCACCCCCGTTGCGTGGTTGCTCGATCTCCGTCGGTCCCCGAACCGACGTCCGAGACGAGAACACCATGCGCACCACCGCACCACACCATCCGACCGGTCTTCCCACCCGGCTCACCGAGCGCGTGAGCAGGGCGACCCCCCCTCGCACCACCGCTCCGGGCGCCTGCCCCTTCGCCGAGCGGTTCGGGCGCCGCCTGCCGCGCGGCTTCGCCGACGAGGCGGGGACCCTGGACTGGCGGGAGTTGCTCGACACCTACGCGCCGTCGACCGACCACTTCCACCTGGCGGACTTCTCGCGTCGCCCCCTGGGCCGCGGGATCACCGCATATGAGGCGATCCTGGCCACCCGGGACCCCTCCGCCCCGGGGGAGTTCACCGCCCACCGCCTCACCACCGAGTCCTGTGGGGACCTCACCGCCATGTCCGAGATGCTGGGCCGGATCGGAGCCCGCGTGGAGATCGAGCGCTTCCACCAGTACGAGGGTGACGCGTTCGACGGTTCCGAGTCCTGGTGCACGATCCTGCGGGCCACCTGCGGCCGCCGAGCGACCTGGGCCATGGGTTTCGGACGGTCCCCCTCCGAGGCCTCCATCGCCGCACTCCTGAGTGCGGCGACCCTCCTCCACCTTCGCTGAGAAGGGCCGGGACGGAGGCCTTCTGTAAACTTCCCGGAGAACCCAGACCCTGGTCGACCTCCGGCACCCGCCCCATCAGGCGGGAGCGTCCGCGTGTCGTGTCCCGGTCCACATCTCGAGAGGAGCCGCCGGTGATCGCGATCCTCTCGGCCCACGCCGTGGCCACCCTGATCGCGATCCCCCTGGTGCTGAGGTTCGGTCGCCGGGCGTTCCTCGTCCTCGCCATGGTGCCCGCCGCGAGCGCGGTGTGGGTCGCCGCCAACCTGGACCGCGTCCCCACCGAGTCCGTCCGGTGGGCGCCCGAGATCCACCTCGCGCTGGACCTGCGGATGGACGCCCTGTCGGCGCTCCTGGCCCTCATCGCCCTCGGCGTGGGCGCCCTGGTCCTGGTGTACTGCACCTGGTACTTCCAGGACGACGAACCGCGCCTGCACCTGTTCGCCGCAGAGCTCGTGGCCTTCGCCGGAGTCATGTTCGGCCTCGTCGTGGCCGACAACATGATCCTCCTCTACATCTTCTGGGAGATCACCTCCGTCCTGAGCTTCCTCCTGGTCGGCCACTACGCCGCGCGGGCCACCGCTCGTCGCGCGGCCACCCAGGCGCTGCTCGTCACCACCCTCGGCGGTCTGGCCATGCTCGTCGGGATGATCATCCTCGGCCAGTCCGCCGGGTCCTACCTGATCAGCGACGTGGTCTCCTCGCCGCCGTCCGGTCCGCTCATCCACTGGGCACTCGTGCTGGTGATCGTCGGAGCCGGCAGCAAGTCCGCGATCGCGCCCCTGCACTTCTGGCTCCCGGGCGCCATGTCGGCCCCGACGCCGGTGAGCGCCTACCTGCACTCGGCGGCCATGGTCAAGGCCGGCGTCTTCCTCGTCGCCGCCCTGACCCCCGGCCTGTCGGGCTCGTCCACCTGGCAGCTGCCGCTCATCGTGTTGGGTCTGGTCTCGCTCCTCATGGCCGGGTGGCGGGCCCTGCGCGAGACCGACCTCAAGCTCGTGCTCGCCTTCGGCACCGTCAGTCAGCTCGGATTCCTCCTCGTCCTGGTGGGTATCGGGTCGCGCGACACGATGCTCGCCGGGCTGACGATGCTGCTCGCCCACTCGTTGTTCAAATCGGCCCTGTTCATGTCCGTCGGCGTGATCGACAAGACCACCGGCACCCGGGAGATCCGCGACCTGTCGGGGCTGGGACATCGCCGTCCCGCACTCGCTCTCGTCTTCACCCTCGCCGCCGCCTCGATGGCCGGTCTGCCCCCCTTCCTCGGCTTCATAGGCAAGGAGGCCGCGTTCGCCACCGTCCTGTCCGAGGAGCGACTGCACGGGATGCCGTCGTTGGTCGTCACGGCGGGGCTCGTGGCGGGGTCCGTGCTCACCTTCTCCTACACCGCTCGGCTGGTCATGGGCGCGTTCCGATCCAAGCGCTCCTTCCCCGGCGGCGTCAGCCCCGCCGTCGCGGGATCCCGACCGGCGGGACCACTGTTCCTCTCGGTGCCCGCCGTCCTCGCGGTCTCCGGTCTGGTGCTGGGCCTGTGGAACGCCCCGGTCGAGGAGCTCATCGCCCGCTACGTCGACGTGGCGTTCCCGCCCGGGAGCCCGTGGCGCGGCCCCGAGGGCTACCATCTCGGGCTGTGGCACGGGATCGGCATCCCGCTCGCGCTCACCCTGGTCGTCTACGTGCTGGGCACCCTGCTCTACGTGGCGCAGCGGACCGTGGAGAGGATGCAGTTCGAATCTCCGGCGCTCGGCAACGCCGACCGGATCTACGACGCCGTCCTGAGGTTCTTCGACACGCTCTCCCTGCGCCTGACGGCGAGCATCCAGCGCGGCTCACTCCCCCTCACCCTGGGCATCATCCTCGTGACCCTCGTGCTGTTCCCGTTCGTCTCGCTCCTCGCCGGGACGCGCGAGGGCCTGCGCATGGAGTTGTCCTCGAACCCCGTGGTGCTCATCGTCATGATCCCCATGGCGCTCGCCGCGGTAGCCGCGGCGGTGCTGCGCAACCGCCTCGCCGCGGTGATCTGCATGTCCGTCACCGGGTACGGACTCGCCGTGATCTTCGCCTTCCACGGCGCCCCGGACCTCGCGCTCACCCAGGCCCTGGTCGAGACGCTCCTGATGGTCGCGTTCGTGCTGGTGCTGCGCACGATGCCCGCCGAGGTCCCGCTCTCACACGGTTACCGCCGACTCCGGGCCTGGCTCGGGATCGGCGTCGGTCTGCTCGTGGTGATCACCGGTGCCTACGCCATCAACGCGCGCCAGCACCCCGCCGTCTCGCTCGACTTCCCCGACATCGCCTACCGGATCGGCAACGGCGCCAACGCCGTCAACGTCACCCTGGTGGACATCCGCGCGTGGGACACCCTCGGCGAGATCACAGTTCTCCTGGTCGCGGCCACCGGCGTGGCCAGTCTCGTGTTCCGCAACCGTCGCTACGGTTCCGGTCCGCGCCTGGCCGACGTCGACAAGACCCGCTCCGGTCGACGCGGCGTCGAGGCGGCCCGGATCGTGATCGAGGCTCCCGGCGCGAGCCCCGGCCGGTGGCTCGTCGGCGCCACCGTCCGCGACCCGCGCGCCCGCTCGTTGGTCCTCGAGGTCACCACCCGGCTCGTGTTCCCCACGATGATGGTCCTCAGCCTGTTCTTCTTCTTCGCCGGCCACAACAACCCCGGCGGCGGGTTCGCGGGTGGCCTGGTCGCGGGCCTGGCGCTGGTGTTGCGCTACCTCGCCGGCGGACGCTACGAACTCGGCGAGGCCGTCCCCGTGGACGCGGGACGGATCCTCGGGCTCGGCCTGCTCCTCGCGGCGGGCACGGCCACGGCGTCCATGTTCTTCGGCGCCCCCGCCCTGTCGAGCGCCACGTTCGAGGCCACGCTCCCGGTGTTCGGTGAGGTCAAGGTCGTCACGGCCCTGCTCTTCGACGCCGGCGTCTACCTCATCGTCGTGGGGCTGGTCCTGGACATCCTCCGCAGCCTCGGCGCCCGACTCGATCTGGACGCCGAGGATCTCGAGGAGCTGCGCGCCATCTACGTGGACGCCACCGCCTCGCCGTCCACCGCCGCCCTGCGCAATGTCCCCGGTGTGGACTCCGACGGAGCGCGGTCCGACCTCGCGGCCCACCGCGCCGCCCGCCGCGAGGCCGCGGAGAACCAGGGCTCCCCCACCGGAGGCACGTCATGACCGCCGATTTCGGGCTGCTCCTGCTCGCCGGATTGCTCTGTGCCGCCGGGGTCTACCTGCTGCTGGAACGGGCGATCATCAAGATCCTGTTGGGGATCATGATCTTCTCCAACGGCATCAACCTGCTCCTGCTGGCCGCGGGAGGCCCGCCCGGCAGTCCGCCCATCTTGGGCCGCGGCCGGAGCCCCGACGCCGCCGACTCCGACCCCCTGTCCCACGGGATGATCCTCACCGCGATCGTCATCACGGCCGGCGTCGGAGCCTTCATCCTCGCGTTGGCCTACCGCTCCTACCAGTTCACCACCGCTGATGAGGTCGCCGACGACGCCGAGGACACCAAGATCGCCAAGCGCTCACCCACCGACGCCTGGTCCGCGCCCGACCGGGACCTGTCCGACGACCACAGCACAGGTCAACCCACCGAACTCGGGGACCACGTCGACTACGACGACGACGACCTGACGGACGCCGAGGCGGAGGCCGAAGCGGAGGCCGAAGCGGAGGCGCGAGGTGGGGCCCGCGGGCGCGACGTGCCCGCCCGACGCCCCCGGAGGACGACGCGCCGGAGCGACGGGGACGACCGAGACCACGGAGACGACGGAAGGGAGGGCGGCCGGTGATCTCCCCCGACCTCTTCGGCTACCTCATCCCCTCGGTCGTCCTCATACCCCTGCTCGCCGCGGCCCTGTGTCTGGTGGTCTCCCGCCGACCCCGCGTGCAGAACATCATCACGGTCGTCACCCTCACAGTCGTGCTGGTCATCGCCGGCGTCCTGCTGGTGCTCACCGACCAACACGGCGTCCACACCGTGCAGGTGGGCGGATGGGACGCGCCCGTGGGCATCACCCTGGTGGCCGACCGGCTCAGCGCGCTCATGCTGTGTGTGTCGGCGATCGTCCTGCTCACGGTGATCATCTACGCCGTGGGCCAGGGTGTCCGCGACGGCGACGGCGACCAGCCCACCTCCATCTTCCTCCCCACCTACCTGGCGCTCGCGGCGGGACTGAACGCCGCGTTCATCGCCGGCGACCTGTTCAACCTGTTCGTCGGGTTCGAGATGCTGCTGGCCGCGTCCTACGTCCTGCTCACGCTCGGCGCCAGTCAGGAGCGCGTCCGCGCCGGGGTCTCCTACACCGTCGTGTCGATGGTGTCCTCGATGGTCTTCCTGCTCGGCATCGCACTGACCTACTCGGCCGCGGGCACACTCAACCTCGCGCAGCTCTCCGTGCGGATGACCGAGGTCCCGGAGGGGTTGCGGAACACGATCTTCGCCGTCTTCCTGGTCGCGTTCGGCATCAAGGCCGCCGTCTTCCCCCTG
The DNA here is from genome assembly GCF_015356725.1 of Dietzia sp. SYD-A1. Taxonomy (NCBI): domain Bacteria; kingdom Bacillati; phylum Actinomycetota; class Actinomycetes; order Mycobacteriales; family Dietziaceae; genus Dietzia; species Dietzia sp. SYD-A1. The sequence continues at coordinate 2,789 of NZ_JADDKI010000279.1, read as the reverse complement.
TCCACCTGGCTGCCCGACTCCTACCCCACCGCGCCCGCCCCCGTCACCGCGGTGTTCGCCGGACTGCTGACCAAGGTGGGTGTCTACGCGATCATCCGCTTCCACACCCTCGTGTTCCCCGGTGGGTCCATGGACGGCGTCCTCCTGGTGGCGGGTCTGCTCACGATGGTGATCGGCATCCTCGGCGCCATCGCACAGTCAGACATCAAACGAATACTGTCGTTCACCCTCGTCAGCCACATCGGCTACATGATCTTCGGCATCGCCCTGTCGACCGGGTACGGGCTGAGTGCGGCGATCTACTACGTCGGACACCACATCATCGTCCAGACCACACTGTTCCTGGTGGTCGGACTGATCGAGCGGCAGGCCGGGTCGTCCTCCCTGCGCCGCCTCGGCTCGCTCGCGGTGGCCAGCCCCGTCCTCGCGGTGATGTTCCTCATCCCCGCCCTCAACCTCGGTGGCATCCCGCCCTTCTCAGGGTTCATCGGCAAGCTCGCGGTGGTCCAGGCCGGCGCCGAGGTCGGAGGTCCGCTCATGTGGGTCCTCGTCGCCGGGGCGATGGTCACCAGCCTGCTCTCGCTCTACGTGATGGTGCGCGTGTGGTCCAAGGCGTTCTGGCGTCCCCGGGCCGACGCCCCGGAGGGTGCGGTGGCCCTGGCCAAGCCGCTGGCACTGCTGCCCTCCGACGAGTACGTGGAGTTCGACGAGCGCGAGGAGGTGGGCCGGATGCCGCTGAGCATGGTCGCGCCCACCATGGCCCTGATCGTGGTCTCCTTGTTGATGACAGTCTTCGCCGGCCCGTTGCTCGGGGTGACCGACCGGGCCGCCGAGAGCCTGATGGAGCGGCATGACTACCTGGACACCATCCCCCTCGACGCGACGCCCGACCGCTACGTCGGTTCCGTGACGGGGGTGCGCTGACATGCCCCGCAGGATCGCGGCCCGTCTCGACCCCCGGGTGGTCGGTTCCCGCCTGTTCATGATGCTCTGGCTGACGGTCGCGTGGGTCATGCTGTGGGGCCCGGTCGAGGTCGGGACCATCGTCGCCGGGGTCCTCGTGGCACTCGTGGTGATGGTCCTGCTCCCACTCCCCCGTGTGCCCGTGGAGGGCCTGGTCAGACCTCTGTCGACGGTGTGGCTGGTGATCGTGGTGGCCTACTACCTCGTCCGTTCGTCGCTCGCCGTGGCGTGGCTGTCCGTGCGCCCCCAGGCACCGCCCCGTTCCGCCGTGCTGCGGGCACCCATGCGGCTCAGGTCGGACTTCACGCTCGCCCTGGCCGTCAACACCCTGAACCTCATGCCCGGAGGCGTCGTCGTGCGCGTCGATCCGGTGGCCCGGTACGTGTACGTCCACGTCCTGGACGCCGGCAGCCCCGAGGCGGTCGAGCGGTTCCGGCGCCAGACCGCCCACGTCGAACAGCTGTACTCTCGGGCGTTCGAACGGCCCGAGGACTGGAAACCGAGCCCGCAGCACTACTACGCCCCCTCGGAGGAGTACGGGACCGACAGCGAGGAGCACCGATGAGCCTGACACTGCTGTTGTGGAGCGCGGCCGTGGTCGCCCTCACGCTCGCACTGTTCACCACCATGATCCGTCTGATCGGTGGCCCGGGCACCCTCGACCGACTGATCTCGCTGGACATGCTCGCCGCGATCGCCCAGTGCGGCGTCGGGGTGTACATCGCGTGGAGCAAGGACACCACGGCGGCGGCCGCCCTCGTAGCACTCGCACTGGTCGCCTTCCTCGGATCGGTGTCCGTGGCCCGGTTCCGCGTCAGCGACTCCGCCGGAGTTCACAAGGAGACCCTCACATGACCGACGACCCCAGGGAGATCGTCTCGGCGCTCTTCGTCCTCGCCGGGGCGTTGCTGACCCTCGCCAGCGCCATCGGTCTGGTGCGCTTCCGCGACACCCTGAGCCGGATGCACCCTGCAGCCAAACCGCAGGTCCTGGGACTGGTGCTCGTCTTGCTGGGGGCGAGCATCCGGATCTTCCCCCACATCGACCTGGGAATGCTGCTGCTGGCCGGCATCGTGGCCGTGTGCACCGCACCGGTGATCGCCAACCGAGTGGGCAACCTGGCGTATCACGAGAGCGTCGAGGACGGCACGATCACCCACGAGGCCCCGGTGCTGGAGAAGTTCCAGGCCAGCGAGGCCAACCGGAAGAACACATCCTGACCCGCCGATCGGGTCCGGGCGCCGGGACGACTCGAGCCCCGCTCCCTTCACGGGGGCGGGGCTCGTTCGGTGGTACCGGGCTACCGGTCGATCACGGGGCGGGCTGAGCAGGCGACACCGCGGTCCCGGTCTGGCCCTGGGTGGGCTGATCCCCGACGGGGACCTCCACGAGGACGTCCTCCTCGATCTCGACGACCTCGACCTCCGCGCCCTCGACTTCCGCGCCCTCGACCACGTCGGCGTCCTCCGCCTCCGCGTCGGCCTCCCCCGTGTAGGTGGGCAGGGTGTAGGGGGCGTCGGGATCCGCGGGCTGCTCGTTGGGCGGGGAACACGCGGTCACGGCGAACGCGAGTGCGAATGCGGGAACCGCGACCATGAGGCGGCGGGCGGTCTGACGCGGGGCCATGAGGGCTCCTTCGATCTCGAAAAGCTGCAGGTCGCTGTGAGCACGCGTCCCGACGGGCGGAGTGCGTGAACTCATCATATCCTCAGCAGTCAGCGGTCGAGGTCCTGGGTGACGATCACGATCACCCCGGGGGCACCCACCTCGAGATCGGCAGGGCGGGGCAGGGCGGGGATGCCCAGCTGGGCATCCCCGCCCTGCCC
>NZ_JADDKI010000278.1:0-957 GCF_015356725.1 Dietzia sp. SYD-A1 | reverse complement strand
GTGTCGGCGGGGTCGGCGGTCCCGGTGTGAGCGGGAAACGAACGCTGCGTCAGGGCAGCAGCGAGGACTCCCCGCGGCCCCACGCGGCCAGCATCCCGCCCGCCGCCACCTCGTCGAGGTGGTCCAGAGCACGCATCCCGAACACCACGTCCGCCGCGAGATGCGGCTCCCGGTTCACCAGATCCCCCACGACGTCGTGGCGCATCACCTGCTCGTGGACCGCGTCGGCCTCCACGTGTTCGGCGTAGAAGTGCACGCATTCCTCCGGCGCCCCCAGCCTGCGCAGGCCCGCGACCAGTCGCGCGGACCCGGGGGACGAGGTGATCTCGATGGCGGCGAAATGCCCGATCGCGGCGCCGCGCAGGGACCGGTGCAGCCCGAACAGTGACATCAGGTTGACGGTCGACAGCGTCGCCGCCGACACCCGGTCGAGGTACCCCAGGTAGCCGGGGTCCAGATCGGCGGCCCGCATGAGATCGGCCCAGAGCTGCTGGTGGACCCGCTCTCCGCGCCCGCCGCCGAACTCGTCGAACTCCACGGCGACGAACGAGGCCTTGGCCTGCCCCTGCAGCCGCGGGATGGCGAACGCGTGGGGATCGCCCTCCTTCAGGTGGTAGAGCGACCGGTGGGCGAAGTACTCGCGCAGCTGGTCCCAGGTGCCCTCGTCCTTGAAGTACCAGGACGGGCCCGTGCCGGAGGTCGCCTCGACGGACAGTGCGTCCATCTCGGCCACGGGATCGTCACCCGGTTCGACCGCTCCCCGGAGATGATCGAGGAACAGGGTCTCCAGCGCGCGACGGAGGCGCAGGAGTTCGGGGTCCCACTCCAGGTCGGAGTCCACGCCGGCGAAGCCCCGGTAGTGGAGCTCATAGAGCGTGTAGAGCGCGAGCTGGAGGTCGCGACCCATCGGATCTGTGTCCGCCGAGACGTCCGGGAGCCCATCGGTCCGGCCCGTCG
>NZ_JADDKI010000277.1:0-5083 GCF_015356725.1 Dietzia sp. SYD-A1 | reverse complement strand
CATCGGGGGCGGGACAGGGCCGAGGATCCGCGGCAGTCGATCGCCGAGGGGGTTCCTCCCGGGGTGACTCCCGTGACGGAGGGCGGCAGGGCGTCGAGCGGCGCACGGCTGGCCGTCCGGGTCAGGACGCCCGGCAGGCCGCACGCGTTGACGAGCCGACTCTCCCCGAAGACATCGAGGCCGCGGACCTCGACACGGAGATCCGACGGGACCTGCGGGGTCTGGACAAGGCCAATGCCGAAGTCGTCGCGCGGCATCTGGTGGCGGCGATGTATTTCGTCGACGACGACCCCGAGCTCGCTCTGGCCCACGGACGTGCCGCGAAGAACCGAGCCGGCCGGATAGGTGTGGTCCGGGAGACCGTCGGCGTTCTCGCGTACCGCGCGCGAGAGTGGTCGGAAGCGCTGGGTGAGCTCCGTGCGGCTCGACGCATCTCGGGAGGACCCGGACTGCTGGCGATGATGGCGGACTGCGAGCGGGGCCTCGGACGTCCGGAGAAGGCCATCGAACTCGCCCGGGGTGACGAGTCCCGTCAGGTCACCGGCGAGGACCTCGTGGAGCTGCGCATCGTCGAAGCCGGCGCGCGAGTGGACATGGGCCAGCTCGACGCCGCCCTCGTGACTCTCCAGGATGCGGGAGCGGACCCGGATGCTGTCGGCGAGGAGGCGGCGCGATTGGACTACGCCTACGCGGAGGTGTTGTTGGCGTCCGGCCGCAAGGACGAGGCGGCCGCCTGGTTCGCCCACGCCGTGTCCGCCGACCCGGATCATCACACGGACGCGGAGTCGCGTCTGGCCGAGCTCGGGGGTTAACTCGGTGTCACCAGGCCCGACGTCAGCAGTACCGCCGTCGGCGGGGTCAGAGTCTGCCGCGTCGGAGACTGTGGCGGCTCTGTCCGATCTGCACGACGCACTTCTCGTGGATCTCGACGGGACGCTCATCCGCGGTACCGAGCCCATTCCGGGCGCCGCCGAGGCGCTGGACCGGTCGGGGCTTCCGGTGGTCTACGTGACCAACAATGCGAGCCGTTCCCCCGGCCAGACGGCCGAACACCTCCGGGATCTGGGATTTCCGGCCCGCGCGTCCGACGTCATGACCAGCGCCCAGGCGGCGGTGATGATGCTGGGTGATCACGTCGACGCGGGGGCGAGAGTTCTCGTGGTGGGTCACGAGAGTTTCCGGGAGCTCGCCAGACAGGCCGGCTACGAGGTCGTCTATTCGGCCGACGACGGACCCGAGGCGGTCCTCCAGGGCCTGTCCCGCGAACTGACCTGGGGTGACCTTGCCGAAGGATGTCTCGCGATCCGGCGCGGGGTGCCGTGGGTCGCCTCCAACACCGACACCACCCTGCCCACCGAGCGCGGTCTGCTCCCCGGGAACGGTTCGCTGGTCGCTGCACTTCGCGCCGCGACGGACAGAGACCCCGTCGTGGCGGGGAAACCGGCGGCGGGAGTGCTCAGGGCGGCCGCGGACCTCGTCGGCTCCCGCCGTCCGCTCGTCATCGGGGACCGTCTGGACACCGATATCGAGGGGGCGCTCGCGGCCGGGATGCCCGCACTGCTGGTTCTGACGGGCGTCCACGGGACCGCCGATCTGCTGGTCGCGGACGCGCACCGTCGCGCCACCCACCTCGCCCCTGACCTGTCCGCGCTCGCCGCGCCGCCGGAGTCTAGTCACATCGACTCGGCCCCCTGGCTCGACGCGAGGGTGGAGAACGGTGTCCTCCACCTCGACGGGCTCCCCGCGACACTCGACGGCGTCGACCTGGCGCGCGGGGTCCTCCGGCAGGCGTGGAGGCACGGTGTGAGCGCCCTGGCGGATCCCGGCGACGGTGCCCGGTCACGGTTCGCCGATGCGGGACTGCTCGTGGGCTAGCGTGGACCGTGTGAGCACTCCCGGACCGACACCACTGCCAGGGCCCGCGGGCCCGGACATCGACGAGCTCCGCTCGGCCTTCGACGATCTGCTCTCCGACTCCGCCGAACCCCGCGACGAGGTCGGGGGAGTTCGCGACGAGCAGGTCGCCGCCTTGGATTCGGCCCATGATCTGCTCGCCCGCGCCCTGTCCTCCCTGGACTCGGCCCGCTGATGGCGGTCGCCCGTAGGCGCCTGGACGCCGAGTTGGTCCGTCGCAAGATGTGTGACAGTCGGGAGCGCGCGCGGGACCTCATCGGTGCCGGTCGTGTGATCGTCAACGGGGTCGCCGCGAGTAAGCCCGCCACGCAGGTGGAACCGACGACGTCCATCGCGGTCGCCGCGTCCGGGGAACCGGACTGGGCCTCGCGGGGGGCCCACAAGCTCATCGGTGCCCTGGACGCCTTCGGGGTGGACGTCGCCGGTACGCGCTGCCTCGACGCCGGCGCCTCCACGGGAGGGTTCACCGACGTCCTGCTCTCGCGGGGGGCCGACCGCGTCGAAGCCGTGGACGTGGGCTACGGACAACTCGTGTGGCGCCTGCGCAGCGACGATCGCGTGGGCGTCCACGACAAGACCAACGTGCGGTCCCTCACCCCCGAGGACATCGGCGGCGAGGTCGACGTGGTGGTGTCCGACCTGTCGTTCATCTCCCTGCCCCTCGTCCTTCCCGCTCTGTCCGCGTGTGTCCGCACCGGCGGGGCGCTGCTACCGATGGTCAAGCCGCAGTTCGAGGTGGGACGCGAGCGGGTCGGTCAGGGGGGCGTCGTCCGTGACCCCGGGCTCCGGATCGACGCGGTCACCGGTGTCGCGCGGGCCGCCGCGGCGCTCGGGCTGGAGGCTCTCGGGTGTGTGGCGAGCCCGCTCCCGGGCCCGTCCGGGAACGTCGAGTACTTTCTTCACCTCCGCAAGACCGAACCGGGGTCGCCGGTGGCACTGACGGACCGGGCGCAGGACGCTATTCGCAGCGCGGTGGAGGAGGGACCGAGATGACGCAGAGCCCAGAGGTGGGGGCGCCCCGCCGCATCCTGCTCGAGGCCAACATCGAGCGGCCGGACATCGTCGCGATCGTCGCCCAGGTCGTCGACGCCTGCGCGCACCGCGGGATCGCGGTGCGGATGCTCGCGGACACCAGCGAGAACGTGGCCACCGGGACCGGTGTGGAGTCGGTAGCGGATACCCCGCACGCCGCTGACGGCTGCGAACTCGTCCTGGTCCTGGGTGGGGACGGGACGTTCCTGCGGGCATGCCAGTACGCGACCGCGGCCGACGTGCCGGTGCTGGGAGTGAATCTCGGGCATGTCGGCTTCCTCGCCGAATCGGAGATCTCCTCTCTCCACGGCGTCGTCGAACAGATCGCGGACCACGACTACCGGGTGGTCGAGCGCATGACGGTCGAGGCCACTGTGATCCACGGGGACACCGTGCTCGGCCGTGACTGGGCACTCAACGAGGTGAGTATCGAGAAGGTCTCGCGGCAGGGCGTCCTCGAGGCGTCGGTCGAGATCGACGGGCGACCGGTGAGCGACTTCGGGTGCGACGGCATGCTCGTCTCGACGCCCACCGGATCGACGGCGTACGCGTTCTCGGCGGGGGGACCGATCCTCTGGCCGGAGCTCGACGCGATCCTGGTGGTCCCGAACAACGCCCACGCCCTGTTCGCCCGGCCCATGGTCGTGGCGCCCAGCTCGCGGGTCGCCGTGGAGACCGGGACCCGGTCCGGACCGGCGGTGGTCGTGCTGGACGGGCGACGAACGATCGACGCCCCCGCCGGTAGTCGGGTGGAGGTGGTGCGTGGCCACAGACCGGTCAAGTGGGTGAGATTGGACGACTCGCCGTTCACGGACCGGCTGGTGACGAAGTTCGAACTCCCGGTCACCGGGTGGCGTGGCCGGTCCACCGCGCGCCCCCTCGCCTAGGGTGGGTGCGTGCTCACGGAACTTCGGATCAGCGGACTCGGCGTCATCGACGAGGCCGTGGCCGATTTCGCCCCGGGCCTGTCCGTCCTGACCGGTGAGACCGGCGCCGGAAAGACCATGGTGGTCACCGGTCTCAGGCTCTTGGCCGGGGGGCGCGCCGATCCGGGGCGGGTTCGTCGCGGAGCGGACAAGGCCGTGGTGGAGGGGCGGTTCGACCTGGCCGCCGCCGAGACGATGCACCCCGAGGACCGACGCGAGCTCGACAGTCTCCTCGAGGAGGCGGACGCGGAGGTCGACGAGGACGGGACGGTGATCGCGGCCCGCCGGGTCGGCGCCGACGGACGCTCCCGGGCCCGGCTCGGGGGTCGTTCGGTCCCGGCGGGGACGTTGGCCCGGTTCTGCGCTCCGGTGCTCGCGGTCCACGGCCAGAACGACCAGCTCCGGCTCCTGCGTCCGGACAGGCAACGGGAGGCCGTCGATTCCCACGGCGGCGAACCGGCACGGCGGGCGCTGAGCGACTACCGGGCGGCCTTCCATCGGTGGCGCGAGGCGGAGAGATCCCTCGCCGAACGCACCGGCCGCGCCCGTGAGCTGGCGCGGGAGGCCGACCTCCTGCGCCACGGGCTCGACGAGATCGACGCGCTGGATCCCCGGCCGGGGGAGGAGGCCGAGCTCGACGCCGTGATCCGTCGACTGACGGATTCGGAAGAGTTGCGCGAGGTGGCGGGCCAGGCTCACGAGGTGCTGACCGGCGAGGCCGAGGCAACCGAGCCCGTCGTCAGCCTCCTCGACCACCTGCGGCAACGGCTCGCGGGAGCGGGGGATCCCGCACTGGAGACCATCGCCACGAGCATCGACCAGGCCGTCGCCGCGCTCGGGGACGCCGCGACCGAGCTCGGCCTCTACCTGGCCGAGCTCCCGGTCGACGCCGCGGATCTCGACTCGGCTCTCGAGAGGCGGCAGGAACTCCGGGCGCTCACGCGCAAGTACGGGACCGACGTCGACGACGTGATCGAGTGGGCCGCGAAGGCGCGGCTCCGCCTGGCGGAGGTGGACACTTCTGACAGCGCGGTGGCCCAGCTCGAGGCCACGGTGGCGAGGCTCGCGGCCGACCTGGAGCAGCGCGGTGCGGAGCTCACCGCGGTCCGCAGGGCCGCGGGGGAGGACCTGGCTCGACGGGTCACCTCGGAGCTGGCCGAGTTGTCCATGGGAGGGGCCGGGCTGGTCGTGCGGGTGGCACCGGCCGGTGA
>NZ_JADDKI010000276.1:0-8657 GCF_015356725.1 Dietzia sp. SYD-A1 | reverse complement strand
GCCCGGGTCGTCGCCGCTCTCTGCGAGACCGTCGGCGGGGCCGCGGTTCCGCCGCTCGTCCACGCCCACGCCCTGCCCACCTGGGTCGGGGCACTGGATGTCGTCCTGGTCTCGGGCGACGACGCCGGGGACCGTGACCTCGCGTCGGCCGTCGACTCCGCCGCCCACAGGGGCGCCGTCGTCGTGGTGGACGTGCCGAAGGAAGGACCCGTGGGCGAGTCGGGAGGGGGCCGCGCCGTCTGGCTCTCCCCGCTCCCGTACCTCCCGCCGCACCGGGGGGTCCTGCACCACCTGGCCGCGGGGATGGCGGTCCTCACCGCCCTCGGCGTGCCGGGACTGGACGTCGGCGTGGCCGCGGACGTCGTCGACGTCGAACTCGAGGGTCTGGGGCCCGATCTCGCGACCCCGGTCAACCCGGCCAAGCTCCTCGCCACCGCCGTCTCCGGCTCGGACCCGCTCGTGTGGATCCACGCCGATCCGGTCTCGGCGGCGTACTGCGACCGTGCGGTGGCGGCGTTCTGCGACGCCGGCAGGGTCACGGCGGCCTCCTCCGTCGCGGACGCGGTCCGGTCCCAGGCCGAGCGTGCCCGTGGCCTGCCCGCCGTGGACCCCCTCGCGAGTCTGTTCCACGATGACGAGTTGGACGGTGAGCGCGAGCACAGGACGATCCGACACCTCGGTATGGTGTTGAGCGCGGACGAGGAGTTCGTCCGCGTGACCGCGGGTCCGCTCGTGGACGTCGAGTGGATCTCCGATCGCGGTCGGGACACGCTCGGCGCCGCACCGGCCCCGTTGAGCGGAAGGGTGGCCGCGCTCATGGCACGGACAGAGCTTTCCGCCGCGTATTACCTGGTGGGGGGGCTCTAGACCCGTGGTGGCACTCAGCCCGGTCGTCCAGGCGTACGCGTGGGGATCCCGGACCGCGCTCCCCGAGTTGTGCGGGACGCTCTCCCCGGCACCGCACCCGGTCGCCGAGCACTGGTTCGGTGCCCACGACTCCGGCTCGTCGCTCTGCGCGGACGGGCGGGGGTTGGACGCACGGATCGCCGCAGACCCCGAGGGTGAACTCGGTGCCCGGGTGGCCGCGCAGCACGGCGGAGGGTTGCCGTTCCTCGTCAAACTCCTGTCCGCCGAGCAGGCGCTCTCGCTGCAGGCACATCCGTCCCCGGAGCGGGCGAGAGAGGGGTTCGCCGCGGAGGACGCGCGGGGGATCGCCCTGCACGCACCGGATCGCAACTACCGCGACACCAACCACAAGCCCGAGATCCTGGTGGCCCTGACCGAGTTCCACGCGCTGGTGGGATTCCGTCCCGTGGCCCGGACCGTGGAGTTGTTGGACGCGTTGGACGTCTCCGCGCTGCGCCCCTACCGCGCGATGTTGGACGGACAGCCGGACGCCGAGGGCCTGCGCGCCGTGTTCACCACCTTCGTGACGATGCCGCACTCTGCGCTGGCGACGGTGGTGGCGGACCTCGTCACCGGGGCCGTCGACTACCTCACGGTGGAAGGCGTCGCCGGGCGGTGGTCGCACGAGGCCACGACCGTGGTGGAACTGGCCGAGCGCTACCCCACGGACCCGGGGGTCCTGGGTGCCCTGCTGCTCAACAGGGTGGTGCTCCTCCCGGGGGAGGCCGTGTACCTGGGACCAGGTCAGCTCCACGCCTATCTCCGCGGGGTGGGGGTGGAGGTGATGGCCAACTCGGACAACGTCCTGCGCGGGGGGCTGACGCCCAAGCACGTCGACGTCCCGGAGCTGATGCGCGTGCTCGCGTTCGACCCGCTGGTGGACCCCACGGTCCGCCCGGTCCGGGCAGACCGCGGGATACCGGGGGAGATGGACTACCCCACGCCGGAGCCGGACTTCGCGCTCTCGCGCATCGAGCTCCCCGCCGCCTCCGGTCCCGTCGGCTATCCCACAGACGGGCCGGAGATCCTGTTGTGCACCTCCGGGCGAGTGCGCGTGGCGGAGAACGGGACCACGGAGACACTGGGGCCCGGCCACGCGGTGTGGGTGCCCGCCTCGACTCCGGAGGTCGTGCTGGAGGCCGTGGACGGGGCCACCGTCTTCCGCACCCGTGTCGGAGATCCGGCGACGGGGACGCCGCACCGGTAGAGCGCCCCGCTACTGTGGTGCGGGAGTCTTTCCACGAATCACGAGGAGCTGGTCGCACACATGTCCGCTGATCTGCAGGTGCAGTCCGTCAACGGTCTCGAGTTCAAGGTGGCGGATCTGTCGCTGGCGGAGGCGGGCCGCAAGCAGATCCGTCTGGCCGAACACGAGATGCCCGGTCTGATGGCGCTGCGGGAGGAGTACGGGGAGCAGCAGCCGCTGGCCGGCGCACGGATCGCCGGGTCGATCCACATGACGGTGCAGACGGCGGTGCTGATCGAGACCCTGACCGCGCTCGGCGCGGAGGTCCGGTGGGCCTCGTGCAACATCTTCTCCACCCAGGACGAGGCGGCCGCCGCCGTCGTCGTGGGCCCGGAGGGAACCCCCGAGGCCCCGTCGGGCGTGCCGGTGTTCGCGTGGAAGGGCGAGACGCTCACCGAGTACTGGTGGTGCACCGAACAGATCATGACCTGGCCGGGCGCCGATCCCAACATGATCCTCGACGACGGCGGCGACGCCACCATGCTCGTGATCAAGGGCAAGGAGTTCGAGCAGGCCGGGGCCGTGCCGGCGGACGACCCCGCCTGGTCCGCGGAGGAGAAGGTCTTCCACGCTCTGCTGCGCGAGTCCGTGCCGGCCCACCCGGGCAAGTACACGGCCATCGCCGAATCCGTCCAGGGCGTGACCGAGGAGACCACCACCGGCGTGCACCGCCTGTACCACTTCCACTCCGAGGGGGTGCTTCCGTTCCCCGCGATCAACGTCAACGACGCGGTGACCAAGAGCAAGTTCGACAACAAATACGGCACCCGCCACTCGCTGCTGGACGGCATCAACCGCGGCACCGACGCCCTCATCGGCGGCAAGAAGGCCCTGGTCTGCGGGTACGGCGACGTGGGCAAGGGATGCGCCGAGGCCCTGGCCGGTCAGGGCGCGCGCGTCCAGGTCACCGAGATCGACCCGATCAACGCGCTGCAGGCGCTCATGGACGGCTTCGACGTGGTGACGGTCGACGAGGCCATCGAGTCGGCCGACATCATCATCACCGCCACCGGCAACAAGGACATCATCACCTTCGACCACATGACGCGGATGAAGAACAAGGCGATCCTGGGCAACATCGGCCACTTCGACAACGAGATCGACATGGCCGGACTGGAGTCCGCCGAGGGCGTCACGCGCATCAACATCAAGCCCCAGGTCGACGAGTTCGTCTTCGATGATGACGGCCGCTCGATCATCGTGCTGTCCGAGGGCCGTCTGCTCAACCTCGGCAACGCCACCGGCCATCCCTCGTTCGTCATGTCCAACAGCTTCTCCGACCAGGTGATCGCCCAGATCGAGCTGTTCAGCAACGCCGACCAGTACCCGGTCGGGGTCCACCTGCTGCCCAAGATCCTCGACGAGAAGGTCGCGCGACTGCACGTCGAGGCCCTCGGTGGATCCCTCACCACGCTGGCCAAGGACCAGGCCGAGTACATCGGTGTGGACGTCGAGGGCCCGTACAAGCCCGACCACTACCGGTACTGACCCGCAGACCGGTGGTCGCGCGACTGGTCGTCGTCGAGGGGCTCGACGGTGCGGGCAAGAACACCCTGACGACCGCTCTGGTCGGTGAGCTCACCGACCGGGGTGTGTCGGTCGGTCGGCTCGCCTTCCCCCGGTACGGGACCCTGCACGCCGACCTGGCCGCGGACGCCCTGCACGGCGGTCAGGCCGGCGCCGCCGACTCGCCGCACGCGATGGCCCTGCTGTTCGCCCTGGACCGGCACGCGGCGCTGTGTGAGCTGCGCGACCTGATCGGCTCTCACGACGTTGTCTTGCTCGACCGCTACGTGGCGTCCAACGCCGCGTACACGGCGGCCCGGCTCGGCCCCGGCAGGCAGGACGAGGTTCTCCGCTGGATCGGTGAGCTCGAGTTCGACCGACTCGGGTTGCCCACACCGGACCTGCAGATCCTGCTCGACACCCCTGTCGCGCTGGCGGCCGAGAGGGCGGGATCCAGGGAGACGGCGGACCCGGGTCGGACCCGGGACCGCTATGAGAGGGACGCCGCTCTCCAGACCGCGACCGGGGAGATCTACCGTCGACTGGCCAGCACCGGATGGCGCTCGCCCTGGCAGGTGTCGGGCGTCGACCCCGATGTGCGACGGTTGGCCGACGTGGTGGTCGGACACTGAGCTGTCGGGCCCCGAGCCGAGGCGTGGGCCCGTCCCGCGCGCACGGGACGGGTAAGGTCTTCATGAACGCATGCCGACATACACGCCGACACAAGTGGTGACAATGACCCCGAAGATCCTCGTCGTCGACGACGACGCCGCCCTGGCAGAGATGCTCACCATCGTCCTGCGGGGCGAGGGGTTCGAGACCGAGGTCGTGGGCGACGGCGTCCAGGCCATCGAGACCTTCCGTGCGGTCCAGCCCGATCTGGTCCTGCTGGACCTCATGCTCCCGGGCCGGAGCGGGATCGACGTGTGTCGGGACATCCGCGGTGAGTCACGGGTGCCGATCGTCATGCTCACGGCCAAGACCGACACCGTGGACGTGGTCCTGGGACTCGAGTCCGGGGCCGACGACTACATCATGAAGCCGTTCAAGCCCAAGGAACTGGTGGCCCGCATCCGGGCGCGGCTGCGTCGCGGCGAGGACGAGCCGAGCGAACTCCTGCACATCGGGGACGTGAGCATCGACGTGCCCGCCCACACCGTGACGCGGGACGGGACCCCCATCCCGCTCACCCCGCTCGAATTCGACCTGCTCGTGGAGCTCGCGCGAAAGCCCCGCCAGGTCTTCACCCGCGAGGTCCTCCTCGAACACGTGTGGGGCTACCGCCATTCGGCCGACACCCGGCTGGTCAACGTCCACGTCCAGCGCCTGCGGGCCAAGATCGAGAAGGACCCGGAGAACCCCGAGGTCGTCCTCACCGTTCGCGGCGTCGGGTACAAGGCCGGTCCGGTCTCGTGATCGACCGTCGCACGGACGACGCGTCGGCGTCCTCCGGCGACGGGCGCGACACCAGGGACGTGGCCGACTCGTCGCCGACGCTCAGAGAGCGACTCCGGGACCTGGATCTCACGGTCCTGGGGATGCGGATCGCCCGGATGTGGCGGCGTTCCCTCCAGCTCAGGGTGGTCACCTCCACCCTGGCGCTCTCCATGGGGGTGATCCTCACGATCGCGTTCATGCTGCAGAGCCAGATGGCCGCCCAGTTGCTCTCCACCAAGCTGGACGCCGCGGTCGAGCAGACGGGCAGGCTACGGGTCACCGTCGAGGCGCAGATCGCCGCGACCGACGAGGGGACGAGCGAGCAGTCCCGTCTCGACCAGGCGCGAAGCGCCCTGGGGGAACGGGGAATCGCCGCGGAGGGTGAATCCGTCCACGCGGGGACCTTCGAGCCGATCCTGGTGGTCCCCGACCAGACCGGCCGCGGGCAGGTCGTCAGCCCGGCCGACGCGCGGGTGCCGGCGGATCTCCAGGCGCTGGTGCAGCGGGGACTCGTGGCGCAGAAGATCGAGCCGGTCGTGTTCCGCGACGAGGAGACCTCGGCGCTCATCATCGGCACCCCCACGGACTCCTCGATCCCCGGTCTCGAGCTCTACCTGGTCTACCCGCTCATCGCCGAGGAACAGACCCTCGGGATCATGCGCGGGATCGTCGCGACCGCGGGCCTGGCGATCATCGTCCTCAGTGCGGCGATCGCGTGGATGGTCGCCCGACAGGTGGTGCTCCCGGTCCGCCAGGCGGCGTCGATCGCGCAGCGGTTCGCCAACGGCCACCTCAAGGAACGGATGGTGATCCGGGGAGAGGACGATGTCGCCCGACTGGCCATGGCGTTCAACGACATGGCGCAGAGCCTGTCCGATCAGATCACTCAGTTGGAGGAGTTCGGGGACCTGCAGAAGCGGTTCACCTCGGACGTCTCCCACGAGCTGCGTACTCCGCTGACCACGGTCAGGATGGCGGCCGACATCATCTCCGACTCGGCCGGGGACCTGGATCCCCCGACCAAGCGCGCGGTGGAGTTGCTGGAGTCCGAGCTCGACCGTTTCGAGAGCCTGCTCACCGACCTCCTCGAGGTCTCCCGCCACGACGCCGGTATGGCGGAACTGTCGGTGGCATCGTTGGACGTCCGGGGGGCGGTCGAGGACGCGGTGTCCACCGTGTCGCACATCGCGGAGTCCGCGGGAGTGCAGGTGGAGCTGGACATGCCGTCCGAACCGGTGATGGCCGAGGTGGACTCCCGTCGGGTCGAGCGCATCCTGCGCAACCTCATCGCCAACGCCCTCGACCACTCTGAGTCCAAGCCGGTGCGGGTGACTCTCCGGGGGTCGGAGGCGGCCCTCGCGGTCTCGGTCCGCGACCACGGGGTGGGGCTCAAGCCCGGCGAGGAGTCGCTGGTGTTCAACCGCTTCTGGCGCGCCGATCCGTCACGGGTCCGTCGGTCGGGCGGGACCGGGCTCGGTCTGGCGATCGCGCTCGAGGACGCCAAGCTCCACGGCGGTCGTCTGGACTGCTGGGGGAGCCCGGGCGAGGGGTCGTGCTTCCGCCTGACCATTCCCCGTCGGCACGGCGGCACCCTCACCTCGAGCCCGCTGCCGCTGACGCCGGAGGACGAGGCGCGGCTGGTGCGGACCGGGTCCCCGACGCCCCTGGCGCGTGTCCCCGGTTCCGAGGAGGTCCGTTCGTGAGCCGCAGCCGGGCCTTCCTCGTCGCGATCGCGACGATCTGCGCCACCGTGCTGGCCGCGACCGGCTGCGCGACCCTGCCCTCGTCGTCATCCCCCCAGGTCATCGACACCTTCTCTCCGTCCGGTGCCGGGCTGGCCGTCCCCACCCCGGTTCCCGACCAGGAACCGGACCTCCTGGTCCGCGACTTCCTCAAGGCCGCGGCGATCGCGGACCAGCGCCACGCCGCGGCCCGGCAGTTCCTCACCCCGGAGGCGGCGGACACCTGGGACGATTCGGCGGAGACCACCATCGTCCTGCGGGCAGATCTCAGCGCCGAGGGCGGCCGCGGCGCCGACCGGGCGGAGTACACCCTGCGCGCCGAGAAGGTCGGGTCGCTCGACCCCGGTGGCATCTTCAGGGAGGACGTCGGGCAACTCGAGGTGACGATCGGCCTGGCCCGGCAGGACGGCCAGTGGCGGATCGACCGGCTTCCCCCGGGTGTCGTGATCGAGCGGACCGAGTTCGTCTCCACCTACGCCCAGCGCGACCTGTTCTTCCTCTCCGGATCCGGTGACTCGCTGGTACCGGACACGCGGTGGACCGCCGCGGACCGGACCGATCTGGAGTTCTCGCTGGTCAACCTGCTCGCCACCGGGCCCCGACCGGGCCTCGAGTCCGCCGTCCTGTCCCGGATCCCGGCATCGGTCTCGGTTCGCCCCGACGATTCCGCCGATGGGCAGCAGGGAGCCGGGACCGCCATCGACTTCACGGGCCTGCCGGTGCTGAGCAGCCAGGCCACCACGCAGTTCGCCGCGCAGGTCGTGTGGACCCTGGCCCGCGCGGACGTTCCCGGGCCGTACCGGCTCGAACGCGACGGCGCGCCGCTCGACGAACGCTTCGTCGACGGGTGGACGACGGAGGACGTCCGGACGTTCGACCCGTATCCACCGGTCGAACCGATGCGCTACGCGCTCACCGCCGCCGACGGCCTGGTGAGATTGGACGCCTCCGGCGCCAGACCGGCGGGCGGCCCGTGGTCGCAGGTCCGCGGGGGACGGAATGCGACCCTGTCGCACGACGGGGAAGCGCTGGCGGTCATCGCCGGCGAGGACCCCGCGGCGCCCCAGCGGTTGCTCATCGGCGCGGTCGACGGCGAGCCCGACGAAGCCCTTGTCGCCCGGACCCTCACCGGGCCGACCTTCCACCCCGTGGACGGGCGCGCCTGGGTGATGGTCGACGACACGAGGCTGGTGCGGGTGGGCATCGGGGTGCAGGCCCCGTCCGTCCAGGAGATGGACGGCGCCCCGCTCCGCGCCCTGGGCTCCCGGTTCACCGGTCTGAGGATCGATCCGTCCGGGGCGCAGCTGGCGGTGGTGGTCGACGGCAAGGTGTTCATCGGCGCCCTCTCCGCGGAGACCGGGCAGCCGCTCGCCGGGACGTTCCGGCAGATCGGCAGGGCGTTGGGGGAGACGGCCGCCGTCGTGGCGTGGCGGGACCGCTCGACGGTCGTGATCGGTCAGAACACCACTGAGGTACCCGTCACCACGATCACCGTCGACGGCGCGATGACCACGCCGCTGTCCCAGCGCAACATCGCCGGACCCGTCACGGCGGTCGCCGCCGCGGGCCGCGAGGTGTACGTGGTGGACCAGAGGTCCCTGCTGAGGCTCGACACGGTGGCCGAGACCGGGGACCGCTACTGGCGGGAGATCAACGGACTGGCCGCCATCCGGGCGGACCCGGTCGTCGCGGGCTGACGAGTGCCGGCGGGGGCCGACGGGAGACGCGGGCGCCCACCGGGCCCCGGGTGGTCCGCGGCGCTGGCGGATCTCGTGGTCCCGCTGGAGTGCGCGGGGTGCGGGCGCGCGCGGCAGCGATGG
>NZ_JADDKI010000275.1:0-21713 GCF_015356725.1 Dietzia sp. SYD-A1 | reverse complement strand
ACCGAACCGGTCCGCGCCACGCCGGCCCGGGCCGGCGTGGCGCGGACCGGTTCGGTGTGGAAGTCCGATGGGTCGACCTCGTTGGTCATGGCCCAGTAGTCGTTGATGCGCCAGGGCAGCACCGACACGACGCGACCGTCCGGGTTGCGGTACCAGTTCTCCATCGCCGGATGGGTCCACACCATCTGCGCGTGCTGCCGGTCGACGGCCTCGTTGTAGCGTTCGTTGACCTCGCTGCGGCACTCCAGCGTGCCGAGGTCCTGCGTGCGCATCAGCCGTAGCGCATCCATGATGTACCTGACCTGGCATTCCAGGATGGTGATGAAGCTGCCGCCGTGGCCCAGGCCCGTGTTGGGCCCGGTCATGATGAAGAAGTTGGGGAAATCGGGAACCGTGATGCCGAGATACGCGCGCGCGTCGTGGTCCCCCCAGATCTCCCTGGTGGAGCGCCCCGATCTGCCCACGATGTCCATCGGGTAGAGGATCCGCACGCTGTGGAAGCCGGTCGCCATGACGATGATGTCCAGCTCGTGCTCGACGCCGTCTGAGTCGACCAGTCCGGAGGGCGTCACCTCCTCGACCCCGCGGGGGACCAGCGTGACCTGGGGCTTGCGCAACATCGCGAACCAGCCGTTGTCCAGCAACATCCGCTTGCCGAAGGGGGGATAGTCCGGCAGTGACGCCTCGATGAGGTCGTCGCGGTCGCCCAGTTGATCGCGGAGGTAGCGTTCGTAGAATTTGCGGTGCCCGTGGTTGGTCGCGTTGATCGAGGCGCTCGGCTCCGGCCACTCGGGGTCCACCTGGAGGGTGGGGTAGACCTTGTCGTTGAAGATCCACGACAGTCTGGCGCGGTACCACTCCCGGTACCCGGGGACGTGGTCCATCAGCCAGTGCACGTCCTCGTCGATGGTCGCGAAGTAGTCGTCGTTGGGGGCGATCCACTGCGGTGAGCGTTGGAAGACCGTCAGGGAACCGACCCGGTCCGCGATGGCCGGGCCGATCTGCATCGCGCTGGCGCCCGCCCCCACGATGCCCACCCTCTTGCCCCGCAGGGCGTCCGGCTCGTCGAGGTCGCTCGGCCACTCGGCGGAATGGAAGAGACGACCCCGGAAACCCTCCATTCCCGGGAGGTTCGGGACCTTGGGGCGGTTGAGAAGGCCGACCGCACTGATGAGGATCGGTGCCTCCAGGACCTCCGATCCACCGTCAGGCCGACGGACCGTCACGCGCCATGACTGCCCTGACTCGTCGAACTGCGCGCGCGTGACCTCGTGGCGGAACCGGACGTGCTGACGGATGTCGTTCGCCTCCGCGAAGGCCTCGAGGTAACCCTGGACCTCGTCGCGCTTGCCGAAGTGCGTGGACCAGTTGTGGGGGAAGGAGGAGATCGAATAGAGGTGGCTGGGAGTGTCCACCCCGGCCCCGGGATAGCGGTTCTCCCACCAGGAACCGCCCACGTCGTCGTTCTTCTCCAGGATCACGTGGGGGATGCCGGCACGGGTGAACTCCACCGAGGCCAACATCCCCGCGATGCCGGCGCCGATCACGATCGCGTGGAGGCGCTCGTCGGGTGCGGCGGCAGCCGGCGCGATCCGCGGCCCGTTGACGATCTCCGCCATCATCGGGGCGAAGTCCGGCGGCACGGTCTCGCCGCAGGTGAAGTTGAGCAGCCGTTCGACGTCCGAGTGCCCGACCTCCGGCCGGGGAGGCCTCCCCGACTCCCACCAGCGCTCGACAGCGTCGATCACCGCGTCCTGGATCTCGGCCTGGATCCCGTCCGGAAGGCCCCCGGTCGCGTTGTCGTCCATGCCCCGACTGCGGGTGGGCTGATAGCGGGGTGCCATCCACCGCTCGTCGGCCGTCAGCTCCAGTAGGACGGCGAGCAGGGTGGGGACGTTGCCCGCGCGGACCGCCGAATGGAGGCGGCGACGGTCCGATTCAGTGACTGTGGTCATACGTCGCAGGCTAACAGCAGTTAGTCCCAGGGCCAAGAGATTGACATCAGTCGGCGAAGAGATGCGAAGTCTGCCCGCGAGGGCGGGTTGACCACATCCGCTGGCGATGCAAGTATGAGCCAGATCATACTAACGGCGGTCAGTGCCGCGGGAGAGTGAGAAATCATGGAACAGCCGGTTCGAGTCCCCTCGAGTGCCCCCGAGTCCCGCCAGAACCCGGGGGACGGTCGCACCACGGACCGGCGCCTGACCTCCACGCAGTCCGCCCTCCTGGGACGGGCGACCCTCGGTGATCAGCTCCGGCGTCACGCGCAGAGCCGGGCCGGCAAAGCCGCGATCGTCTCCTACGCCCCCGGTGGCGGGCGGACCGTCACCACCTACGGTGAGCTCGACCGTGGCGCCAACCGGGCTGCTCACATGCTCCTCGGACTCGGCGTGTCCCGCGGCGACCGGGTCGCAGTGATGGCACGAAACCGTGTCGAGTCGGTCATCGCCTACTACGGAGCTCTCAAGATCGGGGCCGCCTACTCCGGGATCAACGTGCTGCTGGGGGTGGGAGAGGTGGCTCATCAGCTCGACCACCTCGAGCCCGCGGCCGTCGTCGTCGCCGCGGAGTTCCTCCCGGTCGTCCGGGCGGCGCTCGGCGATTCCGGACACCGGCCCGAGATCATCGTGCTCGACGCCACGGCGCCTGACGGAACGGGGACCGACGGCATGGGACCCGACGGTCCGGACTCCGGCTCCACCGATGACCCGGGGTGTCACGACTTCGACCGTCTCCTCGACTCGTCCTCGGACACGGAGCCCGAATGCGACGTCGACGAGCTCGACCTCGCGATGATCGTATACACGAGCGGGACCGAAGCGGCCCCCAAAGGGGTCATGCTGCCGCATCGCAACTACCTCATCTCCACCTCGCCCGCCTACACGTGGGGGTTGCGCTGCCTGGACGACGACGTCTGGCTCTTCGTCATGCCGTTCCACACGATCGCCGGCATCGGCTCGCTGACCTCGCTCATCCTGCTGGGCGCGACTCTCGTCCTCCCGGCCAGCCTCGCGCCCGCCGACGTGTTGGCGATGATCAAGACGGAGCAGATCTCGGTCCTGGCCCAGACGCCCACGTTCTTCATCTCGCTGGCGGACCATCCGGACTTCGGGCCCGACGGGGTGGGGACCATCCAGCGGTGTCTGACCTACGGGGGACAGGTCTCCCCGCGAACGGTGGACGCCTGGCACCGCGCCGCGCCGCGGTCGATCTGGGGAACCTACTGGGGCCAGTCGGAGCTGACCCAGCTGGGGTCGGTCGGCTGGTTCAGGCAACTCGAGGACGTTCCCGGGCAGGACCCCACCTGGATCGGCAAGCCCGTCGGCCATCTGGAGGTCAAGGTGGTCGACGCCGACGGGAACGAGTCCGAGAGCGGGGAGCTCCTGTGCCGCACCCCGTCGGTGATGGCGGGATACTTCAAGGATCCCGAGAAGACCGCCGCGGTCCTCGACGGCGGGTGGCTCCACACCGGTGACATCGTCCGACGCGATGCCGAGGGCAACATGTTCTTCCTCGACCGCAACAAGGACATGATCAAGACAGGGGGATACAACGTGTCCTCCCAGGAGGTCGAGCGCGTCCTCCAGGCGCACCCCGGGGTGGCGCGTGCCGCCGTCGTCGGACTCCCGGACGAGTACTGGTCCGAGGCCGTCACCGGGTTCGTCATCGCCGTCGACGGCAGCGACGTGTCGGGCCCGGAGTTGCGAGAGCACTGCAAGACGGCGCTCGCAGGATATAAGGTCCCCAAGGTGATCACGATCGTGGACGAGCTCCCGACGGACCCCCAGGGCAAGCTACTCAAGAGAGAGCTGCGCCGCCTGCACGCAAAGGACTGAGACGCTGAACACCGAGCCCAGCAGACGCGACTCGATACTGGCCGCGGCGGCCGAGTACTTCGCCGAGCAGGGCTACCACTCGGCGGGGATGCGCGGCATCGCCGATTCGGTGGGGATCAAGGGCGCCAGCCTGTACAACCACTTCGGTTCCAAAGAGGAGATCCTCTACGCGATCGCACTGAAGATGACCCGTGTGCCCGTGGAGGAGAACCTGCTCGTCCTCGACGAGACCGGGACACCGACCGAGCGGCTCACCGCCCTGATCGACGTCCACCTCCGCCACCTCGCGGTGAACCGTGTGGAGCATCTGGTGAGCCTACGGGAGCTCTCCGCGCTCACGGAGGAACACCGTGACCGCGTGGTCGGGTACCGCAAGTACTACCAGCGACGGGTGCGCGACGTGATCGCCGCGGGCATCCGCGCCGGGGAGTTCGGCGTCGACGACCCGATGCGTGCGGCCGTCGCGATCCTGGACCTCATGAACGGCGTGAGCTGGTGGCTGCGGGACGACTACGACATCGACTCCCTGGTCTCCACCTACGTGGACTACATCGTCGACGGGATCCTCCGGCGCAGGTGAGGGGTCCGCGGTGGCGCGGCCGAGGTGGCTCCGGTGGCGCCGTCGCCCCCGCGCACCCCTACGAGAACCGGCCCCCTTGTCGCCGCTGGCGAGAAGGGGGCCGGATCACGTGGCGTCGCGGGTCTGTGTCTTCTCTCAGAGCGCGCGACGCAGCAGGGGGACCAGCGCGTCGGCGTCCGCGATCGGGTTCGGGTTGGTCCCGCACCAGATGTCCTTGAAGGTGTACGCGGCCAGGCTGGACAGGTCGTCCTCGGACAGTCCGACCTCGGTGAGCGACCGCGGCATGCCCAGCCGCCTGATGAGCGCGTCGGCGAGCTCGTGCGCAGGTGTCTGCGGCTCGCCGAACGCCACGCTGATCAGCGCCTGGCGATGTTCGTTGACCTCCCGGTTGTACTCCAGGGCGAACGGCGCCATCACGCAGGAGGTGTGTCCGTGCGGGACCTTGAACGACCCTCCGAGCGCATGCCCGACCGCGTGGCTGATACCCATGTCCAGGCCGGCGACGATCGCGACCATCGACGACCAGGCTCCGACCTGGCACATCCGCCTGGCCTCCAGGTCATCGCAGTCCTCCTTCACCCGGACGAGGCCCTCGGAGAGCAGGCGGATGGCGTTCATCGCCATCCCGTCGTAGTACCCGTTCGACTCGAGTGACCCCAGGGTCTCGAAGGCGTGATCGAGAGCGCGGACCCCGGTCGAGAGCCAGAGCCATTCCGGGGTGTGCCGGGTGAGCGCGGGATCGAGGATGACGGCCCGCGGGGTCATCGCCGGATGGACGTACCCCTCCTTGACATTGCTCTCCTCGTCCGTTGATCCCGCCAGCGCGTTGAACTCGCCTCCGGCCAGCGTCGTGGGGGCCACCACCACGGGGATGCTCGGGGCCGAGAAACTCGGGGCGGTCACCGAGGTGTCGGGGTTGACCTGCAGGTGGTAGGCGTCCATCTCGGAGGTCGTGCGGATCCCGTGCTCCAGGGTCACCGCGAGGATCTTCGTCAGGTCCGTCGCCGAGCCGCCGCCGACACACAGCAGCATGTCCGGATCCGCCTCGGCCGCGACCAGGGTCGCCGCGATGACGTCCTGGCGGGGCACGTGGGGCCGGACCGCGTCGAACAGGCCGACGAACCGATCACCCAGGGCCTCGATCACCCGTCGGATCTCGTCGGTCTGGGAGTTCAGGGTCCCACTGCAGACCACGAAGACCCGGCTCGCGCCGAGGAGCTCCGCTTCCTGCGCCGCGGCCTCCGCGACCGGGGTCCCGATATGGACTCTCTCCATGGGGGTCAGAGAGATGAGTGATGACTGCACGGCGGCACCGTCCTTCGTTGTTGTCCTCGACCCCCGTGTCCGCCAGAACACTGTGTCCGAGGGAGCACGGTGTCACTCCGACGATGACGCGGGGGCCGAGCTGGGGTCGGGCGTAGCGCGTTTTTCGTGCCGCCCGAGGCTAACAGTCGTTACCCTACAGGAGAATTGTGGCCCAGGCCACAGTCTTTTTGCGGTGGCAATGCGCAGCGCTTCGGGAGGGGCTGGGGATTCCCACAAGGTGTTCTGTGCAGGAACTTAAGGTCGCCGTCAGTATTGGTCCGGACCGGATTGCGTCTCGGCTCGCGTCCGCACACCCGCCTGCCCGGTGACGGCGCTCACATCTGGAGGGGCTAACGGTGGATCGCTTCGATGGGGGTCGATGCCGGGACATGAGTCCGCGGTGCCGGCACGTGGGTCTACAGTCTCACTTCGTGACTGATGGTGACAGACGGGTCTGGCCGTCCGGGCTTCGGCGGTGGTCCGGCTGGGTGGTGCTGAGCCCGGTCCGGGTCGTGGCGATGAGCTTCGCCGCTGCGATCGTGGTGGGCACGGCGCTGTTGCTCCTGCCCGGAGCCGTCGAGCCCGGGAGCAGTACCGGGTTCACCGAGGCGCTGTTCACCTCGACGTCGGCGATGTGTCTGACGGGGCTGATCGTCGTGGACACCCCAGTGCACTGGTCGGGGTTCGGTCAGGTGGTCATCCTCGCCCTGATCCAGGTCGGCGGCCTGGGGATCATGACCATGGCCTCGATGGTCGGGCTGGTGCTGGCCGATCAGATCGGGCTCAAGGCCCGGATGAACACCGCGGCAGAGGCCCGTGCCTCTGAACTCGGCGACGTCCGCGACGTCGTCATCGGCGTGATCCGGCTGAGCATCGGGATCGAACTCGTCACCGCCGCCGCGCTGGCACTCCGCTTCGCCCTGGGCTACGACGAGCCCGTGCTGCGGGCCCTCTGGCTCGGGGTGTTCCACTCCATCTCGTCGTTCAACAACGCCGGGTTCGCGCTCTACAGCGACAACATGATCGGGTTCGCCACCGACCCGTGGATCTGTGTCCCCCTGATGGTCGCGGTGATCCTGGGTGGCCTGGGGTTCCCGGTCCTGTTCGAGATCGGCCGGCGGCTCCGGCGCAGGCCTCCCCGCAGCCGGTCGCGGGCGGGGTGGACGCTGCACACGCGCCTGACCGTCTCGGTGACGGCGGTGCTGCTGGCCCTCGGGTTCGGAGCTGTCCTGGCGTTGGAGTGGGCCCGCACCCTCCAGGGGTACAACGCGGCGGAGAAGGTCCTGGTGGCGGCGTTCCAGGGCGTGATGCCCCGGACCGCCGGGTTCAACAGTGTCGACTACGCCGACCTGGACGACGCGACGTTGCTCGTCACCGATGTGCTGATGTTCATCGGCGGGGGCAGCGGCGGCACCGCCGGCGGGATCAAGGTGACCACCTTCGCCCTGCTGCTGTTCATCATCATCGCCGAGGTCCGCGGCGAGCGGTCGGTGACCATTCTCGACCGTCGCGTCGACACCCGGGTGCAGCGACAGGCACTCGCGGTGGCGCTGATCGGGATCGGGCTCGTCACGACCTCGACGATCGTGCTGCTCGCCGGCACGCCGTTCGGCCTCAACGAGTTGCTCTTCGAGGTGACCTCCGCGTTCGCCACGGTGGGATTGTCCACGGGGATCACCGCCGAACTGCCCCACTGGGGGCAGTGGATACTGATACTGCTCATGTACCTCGGCCGCATCGGCCCGATCACCATGGTCAGTGCACTGGCCGCGCGACAGCGTGGCCGACGGTACGACCTTCCCGCAGAAAGGCCCCTCATTGGCTAGACGACGAGCTCCCGACGCTGTGGTGGTTCTGGGACTGGGCCGGTTCGGCAAGTCCCTGGCCCTGGAGTTGATGGCGCAGGGCGCCGAGGTCCTGGGCGTGGACTCCAGCGATGCCGTGGTGCAGAAGGTCGCACACCGTCTGACCCACGCGGTGGTGGCCGATACCACCGACGAGGAGTCACTGCGCCAGCTGTCGGTCCACCAGTTCGACCGCGCTGTCGTGGGGATGGGGTCCGATCTCGAGGCGAGCCTGCTCACCGCGTCGGTGCTCATCAACCTGGAGGTACCCAACATCTGGGCCAAAGCCACCAGCAACTCCCACGCCAAGATCCTCACCCAGATCGGCGTCCACCACGTCGTACGACCCGAGCACGACATGGGCAAACGTGTCGCCCACCTGGTGCGGGGAAGGATGATCGACTACATCGAGTTCGACGACGGCTTCGCCATGGTCAAGACGTCCGCGCCGACCTTCGCACTCGGCCAGCCGCTCGGGCAGAGCAGCATCCGCACCGACTTCGGGGTCACCGTGGTGGCCATCAAGCGTCCGGGGGAGGGGTTCACCTACGCCACGGCCGAGACGGTCCTCACCGAGGGCGACACCATCATCGTCTCGGGTCGGGTCCGAGACACCGAACGCTTTGCCGAGCTCTCATGAACCGATCATGACCCTGGACCGCACCGGGTTGTCGCGTGGCTCCTGACAGAGCAGTTCCTCCGACGGCACCGCGCTACTCCCGCGCGGCGAGCTGTCGTCGTGCCAGCTTCCGCCCCCGGATCACGCCGAGTTCGTAGGTGGCCAGCACGACCAGCCACACCGCGGTGAAGGGGATCACGAACCAGAGCATGGCAGTGCTGAACGGCTCCAAGGCGTCGTGCCCCGAAGCCTGGAGCACCACGTACGCGATGTAGGCCGCGTAGAAACCGGCGAAGAGGAACCCCTCCCAGCGCTTGATCGCCATACCGGTGAACGCGATGGGCAACAGGGCCAGTGCGACGGCCACCATGATCGGGAGGTCGAATCGGATCGCCCCCGCTGCGACCTCGATCGGAGTGATCAGGGACGTGACGCCCAGAACCGCGCCGATGTTGAACATGTTGCTGCCGACGATGTTCCCCACCGCCATGTCGCGCTCACCCCGGAACGCGGCCACCAGGCTGGTCGCGAGCTCGGGGAGTGAGGTGCCTATCGCCACCACGGTGAGGCCGATGACCAGATCGCTCATACCCCAGGCCGCCGCGAGATCGCTCGCCGCGGTGACCAGCAGTCGAGCGCCGACGACTAGCAGGAGTACGCCCAGGGCGACCATCGCGCAGCTCATGAGGATCGAGTGCGCCCCCTTGTGTGACCCCTCGTCCTCGTCCGCTTCAGCGTCCGCGTCTGACTCCGCGCCGGCCGTGCTCTCGGCCGTCGACCCGTCGTGCGTCGTCTCCACCGTGCCGGCGGTGCGCTTGCGGGAGATGACCACCGTCACCACCACGTACGCCACCAACCCGGCGAGCAGCAGCATGCCGTTCAGCGCACTGATCACCCCGTCCAGAGCCACCACCAACAGCACGATGGAGAACCCCACCATGATGGGAATGTCGACACGGACGATGCGGGACTTCGCGAGTAGTGGGGCGACCAACGCGGTGAGCCCCAGGATGAGCAGGATGTTCGCGATGTTGCTGCCCACCACGTTGCCGACCGCCAGCCCGGGGTGACCACTCAGGGCGGCGTCGACGCTCACCGCGAGCTCCGGGGTGGAGGTGGCGAACGCGACGACGGTCAACCCCACCACCAGCGGCGACATCCCAATGGTGACGGCCAATCTGCTCGCTCCCCGCACGAGGGACTCCCCGCCCGCGACGAGCAGGACGAAGCCGACAGCGAGCGCGCCCAGAGTCAGTGCGCTCACGACAGATCCCGCCGCGTAACGGTGGCGGACCCGGGCCCGGGACGCGGTGTGCGAGACGCTGAGAAGTCCATGGTCGTGATTATTCCGTGCTCGCGCTCCGACCGCTGCAGGGCTCGTCCAGGATCACCCGGCGGCGGCCACCGCCAGGGGCAGGACGGCCCGGGCTCCGGCAACTCGCAGGTGCCGAGCGGCCTCCGTTGCCGTCCATCCCGTTCCGTGCAGATCGGTGACCAGAAGGACCGGCCCGGTGGGGGTGGATTCCGGTCCGGACAGCGTGCCCCAGAGCTGGGCGACCCGGTAGGCGGAGTTCTGGGCGGTCACCGGGGGCAGTGCGGGGTCTCTGGTGAGCTCCCCGAGGTGGTCCATCCGGCCCATCTGCGCGAGCGCGCGGGCCAGGCTCCCCACGAGTACCGGCCGCTCGCCGGTGAGCAGGGCCACCACCCCGGTGGGTCGTTCCTCCCACTCCCAATCGCGCAGAACCGGGACGCACGCACGGACCACCCAGTCGGGAGCCTCCTGGTCGGCCCCGGAGAGTAGTCCGCGGAGCTTCTGGCCCAGCCCCAGGTCGGTGAGGCGGGCAAGAGCGCGTCCCTCGGCGGGCCCGTCGGCGATCTTTCCCTTCAACGGGACGTCGAGCCGCGCGAGACCGGTTGGCCACTGTCGGCGCGGGGGCAGGACCACCCCCGGGCGCTCCAGCGCCTCGCGTGCCCGGGTCAGGGCACCCTCGTCGACGGACGCCGCCCTCCGGTCACCCGTGCAGTTGTCGCATCGACCGCACCCTCCGGAGGCCGGGTCGAGCGTGGGGTCGTCGAGCTGCCGACGCAGGAACTCCATCCGACACGAGCCGGTCTGCTCGTAGGCGATCATCGCCTCCTGCTCCGACCGCCTGGCCCGGGCCAGCCCGGCGTAACGCTCGGCGTCGTAGTGCCACTGTCGCCCGGTGGCGATCCACCCTCCTCGCACCCGCTGGACCGCACCGTCCACGTCGAGGACCTTGAGCACCATCTCCAGCCGGGTCCTGCCCAGATCGACCGCGGGCTCGAGGGCCTGGGTCGACTGCGGCCGGTCCGGTTCCAGGGCGTCGAGGACCCGGCGGACCACGTCCTCGGGGGGGAAGGCCAGGGAGGCGAAGTGGTTCCAGATGGCCCGGTCCTCGGGCCCGGGCAGGAGCACCACCTCGGCGCGCTCGGCCGCGCGACCCGCGCGACCGATCTGCTGGTAGTAGGAGATGGGCGACGGAGGGGCCCCCAGGTGGACCACGAAGCCCAGGTCGGGTTTGTCGAATCCCATGCCCAGCGCGGACGTGGCGACCAGCGCCTTGACCTCGTTGTCCAGCAACGAGCGCTCCAGTTCCTCGCGCTCGCCTGCGTCGGTGCGGCCGGTGTAGGCGCTCACACGGTGCCCGGCGGAGGTGAGCAATCCGGCCATGTCCTCGGCCGCCGCCACGGTGAGGCTGTAGATGATCCCGCTGCCCGGCAGGGATTCCAGGTTCTCCGCCAGCCACGCCGCGCGGCGCTCCGAGTCGTCGATCGCCACGACCGACAAGCGCAGCGATTCCCGGTCCAACCCTCCGCGCAGAACGAGGGTGTCGGACGCCGCGTCGTCCGCGTCCCCGTCAGGGCCCCCGGACCCACCCGGTCGTTCGCCCACACCGAGCTGCTGTGCCACGTCGCGCACCACCCGGTCGTTGGCCGTGGCGGTGGTGGCCAGGACCGGCACGCCCTCGGGCAGGTCCGCCAGAAGCGTGCGTATCCGGCGGTAATCGGGCCGGAAGTCGTGCCCCCAGTCCGAGACGCAGTGGGCCTCGTCGACCACCACCAGGCCGGCGTCCGCGGCCAGGGCGGGCAGCACGGTGTCGCGGAAGTCGGGGTTGTTGAGCCGTTCCGGGCTGACCAGGAGCACGTCCACCTCGCCGGCGCGGACCGAGGCGCGCACGTCGTCCCATTCCGTCATGTTGGCCGAGTTGATCGTGGCCGCGCGTACGCCCGCCCGCGCGGCGGCCTCGACCTGGTTGCGCATGAGGGCCAACAGCGGCGAGACGATCACCGTGGGCCCCGAGCCCAGCTCCCGGAGCAGTCGGGCGGCGATGAAGTACACCGCCGACTTGCCCCAGCCGGTGCGCTGCACCACGAGTGCGCGCCGCCGGTCGGCCACGAGCGAGTCGATCGCGGTCCACTGGTCCTCCCGGAGGCTCGCGTGCGGACCGGCGAGGGCGCGCAGCAGTTCGTCGGCGCGCGAGCGGAGCGCCTGACGGTCGGGTCCTGTGGTGGAGACGGCGCCGGGAGCTGAGGTCATGTCGCCCATCGTGCACCACCGGTCCGACACCCGGACGGCGTGGCCGACGTCGGGAGCGGGCGCGGGCCGGGCGCGGCCATACTGGGTGCCATGACGCAGACGTGGAAGAAGATCGTGGACGCCGATCCCGGGCACTCGCATCGCTATGCCAAGCGGTGGGACGACATGGTGGCCGAGGGCGTGGACATCGACGGCGAGGCACGGCTGATCGACGCCATGGCCCCGCGCGGTGCGCGGATCCTCGACGCGGGGTGCGGACAGGGGCGGACCGGCGCCTACCTTCACGAGCGCGGTCATCGGGTCACCGGGGTGGACCTCGATCCGCACCTGGTCGGACGGGCGCGGGAGCTGTGCCCCGGCGCCACCTGGGAGGTCGCGGACCTGGCAGGGGATGACTGGGCGACCGGCCCGTTCGACCTGGCGGTCTCCGCAGGCAACGTCCTGGCGTTCGTCGACCCCGCCGACCGTGGAGCGGTCCTGGCCAACCTCGCGGCGCGACTGGTGACACCGTCAGACGACGTCGGGGGTCGACCCGGGCGGCTGGTGGTGGGGTTCGGACTCGACCGCGGGTGGACGCGCGAGGAGTTCGACGACGACGCACGCAGGGCGGGACTCGAGCTGGAGCAGCGCTGGTCCACCTGGGACCTCCGGCCGTTCACGGAGGGCAGTGGGTTCATGGTCGCCGTGCTCGTGCGCCGATAGCCCCCCGGGGGGGGCGCTTCGGGGCCGTCGCCCGGCCCGTCTCACCGGCCCTTCAGTGGTGGAAGTGCGACCCGGGGCCCTTGCGCGGCATCGGTGAGTCGAGCTGGTCGAGGAACATCACCTCGCCGGCGAGGTCCTTGATCAGCGCGGCGGCCAGGTCGCGTCCCAGGCCGACCCGGACCACGATGCGCAGCACGGTCAGGTGCGCCAGATCGTCGGCCAGCGGATAGGCGGGCACGAGCCAGCCCTTCATCCTGAGTCGATCCGACAGGTCGTACAGGGTCCACGTCTCCGTGTACCCCTCCTTGAGCCGCCAGGCGATCACCGGAATCGTGTCGCCACGGCTCACCAACTCGAACGGGGCGAGCGCTCCGATCTCCGAGGCCAGGAACTGGGCGACGTCCAGAGACGCCTGCTGGACACGGCGGTAACCTTCCCGCCCGAGCCGGAGGAACATGTAGTACTGCAGGAGGACCTGCGCCCCGGGTCGCGAGAAGTTCAGCGCCAGGGTGGGCATGTCGCCACCGAGGTAGCTGCAGTGGAAGATCATGCTCTCCGGGAGTGACTCCCTGTCGCGCCACACGATCCAGCCCACGCCCGGGTAGACGAGCCCGTACTTGTGGCCGGAGGTGTTGATGGACGCGACGCGCCCGACACGGAAATCCCACTCGAGATCGGGTTGGCAGAACGGCGCGACCATGCCGCCTGACGCGCCGTCGACGTGGATGCGGACGTCGAGACCGGTGGTCTCCTGGATCTGGTCGAGCTTCCGGGCGATCTCCGCGACCGGCTCGTAGGCACCGGTGTAGGTGACGCCCATGATGGCCACCACCCCGATGGTGTTCTCGTCGACGTACTCCTCCAGATCGTGTCCGTCGAGCATCGGGTGCTCCGCCGAGATGGGCACCCAGCGGGGCTCGACCTCGAAGTAGTTGCAGAACTTCTCCCAGCAGACCTGCACGGCGGTCGACAGGACGATGTTGGGGCTCTCGGTGGACCGACCGGCCGCCCGCCGCGCGGACTGCCAGCGTCGCTTGAGCGCGAGCCCACCCAGCATGCAGGCCTCGGACGAGCCGATCGTGGAGGTGCCGATGGACTCCCGGACGTCGGGCACGTTCCAGAGATCGGCGATCATCCTCCAGCAGCGCTCCTCGATCGCGGCGGTCTGGGGGTACTCGTCCTTGTCGATCATGTTCTTGTCGACGGTCTCGGCGTACAGGCGCCGGGCCTCGTCGTCCATCCACGTGGAGACGAACGTCGCGAGGTTGAGTCTCGCGTTGCCGTCGAGCATCGCCTCGTCGTGGACGATCTGATAGGCCGTCTCGGGAAGCGAGGGGTCCCCCGGTAGCGTGAAGCGGGGCAGCTCCGTGGCCTCGCCGGGACGCACGAAGACCGAATCGAGGGTCAGTGACTCGCCACCCTCGTCGGTGGTGTGACGCGCCGGTGTGTGACGTGCGGCAGCGTGGCGTGCAGTCGTGTGACGGGCTGTGACGTGCGAATTCTCGGCCACTGTCTCTCCTCGGATCGGGACTCGTCCCGTGGCGTCCCCTCGGGTGTCAGAGTGTGCCACCGATCGAGGGCGACCGTCGTCGACTTCTCGAGGCTCGCCCCTGACCACCCGTGGCACCACGGGTGGACCCAGAGCGACACCGCTGGGCCCGCCGTACCAGCACACTGTGTCCATGAGCATTCAGAAGAGGTCGGCCAGCACCCGGAAATGGACCGTGGGCCGCCTTCCCGACCTGACCGGAAAGATCATCATGGTGACCGGCGCCACGAGCGGGATCGGCAAGGAGGCAGCGCGCGAGGTCGCGCGTCGCGGCGCTCACGTGGTGCTCCCCTCCATCACCCGCGCCGAGGGGGAATCGGCAGCGGCGGAGATCGGCGGGTCGACGGAGGTCCACGAGCTCGACCTGAGCCGCCTCGACGCCGTGCGCGCATTCGCGGCGGAGTACACGGGCCCGATCGACGTCCTGCTGGACAACGCCGGACTCATGAGCCGGACCCGCGAAGAGACCACCGACGGCTTCGAGCTCCATCTGGGGGTCAACGTCCTCGGGCCGTTCCTGCTCACCGAACTGCTGTTGCCTCAGATCAGGGAGCGGGTCGTGATCACGTCCTCGATGGCCCACGCCGCCGGTCGCATCGACTTCACCGACCCCCACTTCCGTCGGCGCCGATACTCCATGGCGGCGGCGTACGCCCAGTCCAAACTCGGATGCATGCTCTGGGGCCTCGACCTGCAGAACCGGCTCCGCGCCGCCGGGTCGCCGGTGGACGTTCAACTCGCGCACCCCGGTTTCGCCGCCACCTCGATCCTCGATCCGACGCCGTTCCCGCCGGTCAACAGAGTTCTCAACCGCATCGGTCGAGGGATCATCCCCACCGCGGCCGACGGGGCGCGACCGCTGCTGTACGCCGCCACGGAGTCGCTCCCACCGGCGTCGTACATCGGACCGTCGGGATTCCGTCAGATCGCCGGGTCGCCGGGTCCGTGCGAGCGCTCCGCCGCCGCCGGGGATCCGGACCTCGCCCGCCGCTTCCGGGAGTTCGCCGTGCGCGAGACCGGAGTCGATCCGGTCGTCTGACTGGTCGAGTCGTCCTCCCCGGACGCATCGGTAAGCTGGTGGACATGACCACCAGCCACCTCGACGCCCCCGACCTCACCGACCAGTCCGGCGCCGATCGGCCCGCTCACGACCCGACGAGCGAGATCGTCCATGACTCGACGCGTGAAGCCGTCCACGATGCGGCCCTCCGCGCCCGGGGCGCGTCGCGGGAACTGGCCCTGCTCACCGCGGAACGCAAGAACGCGCTTCTGCTCGGCGCGGCCGACGCCCTGGTGGCGGCACAGGCTCAGGTCCTCGAGGCCAACGCCCGCGACATCGAGGAGCAGTCGGCGGAGGGCACCGGGGAGGCCATGCTGGATCGCCTCCGTCTGACCGCCGAGCGGATCGAGGGGATCGCCGGCGGGCTCCGCCAGGTAGCGGGACTGGCCGATCCGATCGGCACCGTCACCCGTGGATCGACCCGCCCCAACGGTCTGCAGCTGCGTCAGGTCCGGGTGCCGTTGGGCGTGATCGGCATGATCTATGAGGGCCGGCCCAACGTCACCGTCGACGCCTTCGGCCTGGCGTTCAAGTCGGGCAACGCGGCGTTGCTCCGCGGGTCGCGCTCGGCCCGGCACTCGAACGAGGCGCTCGTGACGGTCCTCCGTGACGTGCTGGCGCGCCACGAACTACCGGTGGAGGCGGTCCAGTTGCTGCCGTCGGCCGACCGGTCGTCGGTCACCCACCTCATCCAGGCACGCGGACTGGTCGACGTGGTGATCCCCCGCGGTGGTGCCGGACTCATCCAGGCGGTGGTGGAGAACGCGAAGGTACCGGCCATCGAGACCGGTACCGGGAACTGTCACCTCTACATCCACGGAGACGCCGACCTGGACGAGGCGATCCGGCTGCTCCTCAACGGCAAGACCCGCCGGTGCAGCGTGTGCAACGCCACCGAGACGGTGCTCCTCGACGAGGCCCTCGGCGACGCTGCGGTGGACCGCGTGGTGGGGGCGTTGCAGTCCGCCGGGGTGACCGTGCACGGGGACCGCGAGGGCCTCGTCCCCGCCGACGACGTGGACTGGGGCGAGGAGTACCTGAGTATGGACATCGCCCTCAAGGTGGTCGACGGAGTGGACGCCGCCATCGAGCACATCGCACGCTGGTCCTCGGGACACACCGAGGCGGTGGCCACCCGGAGCATCGAGGTGGCCGACACGTTCTGCGCCCGGGTCGACGCCGCCGCTGTGATGGTCAACGCCTCCACCGCGTGGACGGACGGCGAGATGTTCGGCTTCGGTGCCGAGATCGGCATCTCCACCCAGAAGTTGCACGCCCGCGGACCCATGGGCCTCGAGGAGCTCACCAGTACCAAGTGGATCGCGCACGGCAAGGGGCACGTGCGTCCCTGACGCGCGCGACCCGGGTCGACGCCCCATCACCCGCGATTCCCACCGAAAGGATCCCCCATGGACCGAGCCCGGACCGCGCAACGACCGGCCTTCCAGAGTATCGACCACGTGATCGAGTGCCTCGGCGCGCAGGGTTACCTGGCCGACCGCTCGACCGCGACGGTGGTCTACCTGGCCGATCGTCTGGGTAAGCCCCTGCTCATCGAGGGACCCGCCGGAGTGGGCAAGACCGAGCTGGCCAAGGCCGTCGCCGCGGCCACGGAGGCCGAGCTCATCCGTCTCCAGTGCTACGAGGGCGTCGATGAGGCCCGGGCCCTGTACGAGTGGAACCACGCCAAGCAGATCCTGCGCATCCAGGCCGGCCAGGGCGAGGGGTGGGACTCCACGCGGGACGACGTGTTCTCCGAGGAGTTCCTGCTGTCCCGGCCGCTGCTCACCGCCATCCGTCGTAGCGATCCCACCGTGCTGCTCGTCGACGAGGTGGACAAGGCCGACATCGAGATCGAGGGGCTGCTGCTCGAGGTGCTGAGCGACTACGCGGTGACGATCCCGGAGCTCGGGACGATCGAGGCGGTCCGCAGGCCGTTCGTGGTGCTGACCTCCAATGCCGCCCGCGAGCTCTCCGAGGCGCTCAAACGTCGTTGCCTCTACCTGCACCTGGATTTCCCGACCCCCGAGCTCGAGCGCAAGATCCTCGCCTCGCGGGTGCCGGAGCTCGACGATCGACTGGCCGAGCAACTGGTCCGGGTGGTCGGGGTACTGCGCGCCATGGCGCTCAAGAAGGTGCCGAGCGTGTCCGAGACCATCGACTGGGGCCGCACCCTGGTCGCGCTGGGCCTGGACACGATCGACGACGAGACCGTCCTGCAGACCCTCGGAGTCGTGCTCAAGCACCAGTCCGACCAACTCCGCGCAGCCGCCGAGTTGCGGCTCAACTAGCGTGCGAGGACAAGGAGGCGAGGCACGGTGACCACGCGTTCTCCCGGCGGGTTGTCCGGCCACCTGGTCGACTTCGTCGACGCCCTGCGCCGCAAAGGGATCCCCGTGGGACCTAGTGAGGCGGTCGACGCTGCGGCGGCGATGGTCCACATCGACCTGCTCGACCGTGCAGCGCTCAGGGAGGCGCTCGGGGCGACGATCCTGCACAAGCCCACCCACCGCGGTGTGTTCGACCAGATCTTCGACCTGTGGTTCCCCGCCGCGATCGGCGCGCACTCCCCGGCGGACGGCGTGGCGGTCGAGGTGGAGATCCCGACGGACGACGACGGCACGGTGGACCCCGACGCTCTGAACGAGCTCATCGCCTCGCTGCTGCTCGAGAACACCGATGAGTCGCGCGCCAAGGCCCGCGCGTTGGCCGAACTCCTGGTGGAGCAGCTCGGCTCCTACGATTCGGTCAATGGTCCGCGCTACTCCGCCTACCAGGCTCTCAGTCCCCTCGACACCGGCGCGATCATGCAGAAGATCCTCGACGGTCTGATGGGGGCGGACCCGTTCGACCCGGACGGTTCCAAGCGGCACGCCGAGAAGTCCGCGGCCGCCAGTTCGGCGGCGGACATGGTGCGGGGTTTCCTCCGCGAGGTCGCCGACGAGACCCGGCGCCGCACCGCGGAGACGGTGGGGCGCGACCGGGTGGCCGACTACGCGGTGGGCCCCGCGGCGGAACAGGTGGACTTCCTGCGGGCCAACGACCAGGACCTGCAGGTCCTGCGGCGACGCGTGGGACCTCTCGCCCGGCAGCTCGGCAGTCGCCTGGCCGCCCGTCGTCGTCGTCACCGCCAGGGTGCGATCGACATGCGCAAGACGATGCGCCGGTCCATGTCCACCGGCGGGGTGCCGGTGGAACTGGTCCTGCGCAAGCCCCGGCCGGCGAGGCCGGAGCTGGTGGTGTTGTGCGACGTGTCCGGTTCGGTGGCCGGGTTCAGTCATTTCACGCTCCAACTGGTGCACTCGCTGCGCGAGCAGTTCTCCCGCGTGCGGGTCTTCGCCTTCGTCGACACCACCGACGAGGTCACCTCGTTCTTCGAGACCGGATCGGACCTGGGATCGGCGATGAGCCGCATGGTGCGCGAGGCCCGGATCATCACCTACGACGGGCACTCCGACTACGGTCACGCGCTCGAGGGGTTCGCCGACCGCTACGCCCACACCCTGACCCGTACGGGTTCGCTGCTCATCCTGGGCGACGGGCGCAACAACTACCGCGACCCCTCCGTGGACGCTCTCGAGTTCGTCAGCGAGCGGGTCGGACACACCCACTGGCTCAACCCCGAGCCCAGGAAGCAGTGGGGCACGGGCGACTCGGCCGCCCGCCTGTACTCCCAGTACGTACCCATGCACGAGTGTCGCAACGTCGAGCAACTCACGGCGGTCGTCGCGGGTCTGCTGCCCGTGTGACCGCGCGGGCACGCGAGGGAGCGGAACGTGGTGCCGGACCGATAGACTCGGCGACCATGACCACGACGGGGGCCGCCGCGGGCGTCGGACGCCGCATCGGAGTGATGGGCGGGACCTTCGATCCGATCCATCACGGTCACCTGGTGGCGGCCAGCGAGGTCGCCCACCGCTTCGGCCTCGACGACGTGGTCTTCGTCCCCACCGGAGAGCCGTGGCAGAAGCGGGGGCGTTCCGTCTCACCCGCCGAGGACCGGTATCTCATGACCGTCATCGCCACGGCCTCCAATCCCCGGTTCTCCGTGAGTCGCGTGGACATCGACCGCCGGGGTCCCACGTTCACCGTCGACACCCTCAGGGACCTCCTGCGGCAGAACCCCGGGGTCGAGATCTTCTTCATCACCGGTGCGGACGCACTGGAGAAGATCCTGACCTGGCGCGGCTGGGAGGAGATGTTCGAGCTGGCCACGTTCGTCGGGGTCTCACGCCCCGGTTTCGAGTTGTCCGACACCCATCTGACGGAGATCGGTGACGGGCGCGTGCACCTGCTCGAGATCCCCGCGCTGGCCATCTCCTCGACCGAGTGCCGCAGGCGCGCGGCCGAGGACGCACCGGTCTGGTACCTCGTGCCGGACGGTGTCGTCCAGTACATCGCCAAACGCAACCTGTACCGTCCCGAGGGCTCCACCAGGCTCGACGGGACCCCCGCCGCGACGGCTCCGGCGCACCGCGAGCTCGTCCGCACCGACAACCACACCGAGGAGAACCACCAGTGACCGCTAGCCCCGAGGCCCTGGAGATGGCGGGCATCGCCGCCCGCGCCGCAGACGAGAAGCTGGCCACGGACGTCGTCGTGCTCGACGTCTCCGGTCAGCTCATCATCACCGACTGCTTCGTCCTGGCCTCGGCCGACACCGAACGCCAGGTCAACGCGGTGGTCGACGAGATCGAGGACAAGCTCCGAGAGGCGGGGCACAAGCCGCTGCGTCGGGAGGGCACGCGGGAGGGGCGCTGGGCGCTGCTCGACTACAACGAGGTGGTCGTGCACGTCCAGCACGTCGACGAACGCGACTACTACTCGCTCGACCGGCTCTGGAAGGACTGCCCGGTCGTGGAGATCGAGGGAGTGGAGGCCTCCGGCCGGCCCGAGTCCGCCACCAGTGGCGCCGACGACTCGCTCGCGCCGGAGGAGCCGCAGCGGGATCAGGGGCTCTGACACCCTCGTGACCCGTCGTCTCATCCTGCTGCGTCACGGTCAGACGCACTACAACGCCTCGTTGCGCATGCAGGGCCAGTTGGACACCGAACTCAGTGAACTCGGAGTCCAACAGGCCCACGCAGTGGGCCGCGCGTTGGCGCACCGTCGGCCGTGGACGATCCTGTCCTCGGATCTGCAGCGGGCGCACGAGACGGCGCTGGCACTGGCATCGGAGGTCGGACTCGAGGTCCGGACCGACCCGCGCCTGCGGGAGACCCATCTGGGCACGTGGCAGGGGATGAGCCATTCGGAGGTCGACGAGCAGTGGCCCGAGGCCCGGATGCGGTGGCGCAGCACACCGCGGTGGTCCCCGCCCGAGGGGGAGAGCCGCCTCGACGTGGCCCGCCGCACCCGAGAGGTGGTCGACGAGCTCGTGGACGCCTCGCCCGGGTGGAACGAGCACCCGGCGGTGCTCGTGGCCCACGGGGGCGCGATCGCCGCCCTCACCGCCGCCCTCATCGAGTTGCCGGTCGAGCAGTACCCGATCTTCAACGGTCTCGGGAACACCTGCTGGGTGCAGCTCTCGGCGCATCCGCGCCCCGGGCCCTCCTGGAGTGGACAGACCGCGGAGCCGGAGATCGGGCCCACGACCGACGGCGCGCGCGAGGTGCTCTGGCGCCTCGACCAGTGGAACGCCGGTCTCACGCCCCCGGTGGCGACGACATGAGCGTCCGGCTGGTCACCGACTCGAGCGCGGACATCCCCGAGGAGTGGGTCCGCGAGTTCGGCATCACCGTCGTGGGCCTTCACGTGGTCGAGGAGGGCGACAGGGCGGTCTCGACGGCCGCGGTCACCCCGGACGAGCTGACCGCGATCTACCAGGAACTCTTGGACGAGCCGGACTGCACGGGCATCGTCTCCGTCCATCTGTCGCGTGAACTCTCTCGCACGTGGGAGTCCGCCGCCGATGCCGCCACGAGGTTCGGTGGCCGGGTCCTGGTCTCGGACTCCCGGTGTGCGGGGATGGCGTTCGGTGCCGCGGTCGCCCAGTGTGCCTGGGCGGCGAACAACGGTCTGGGACTGTCCGGAACCTATGAGCTCGCCGAACGTCTCTGCCGGGGAGCGTCCACCTTCGCCGCCCTGGAATCCCTGGAGAGCCTGCGCCGGGGTGGCCGCATCAGTGCCCTCGCGGCGATCTTCGGCAGCGCGCTGGCGATGCGCCCGATCATCGTGTTGCGTGGTGGTTCTGTCGACCTCGCCGCCAAGGCCAGGACCACGACCAAGGCCCACGAGAAGTTGCGCGCGCTGCTTCGCGACGAGATCAGTCGAGGCGACGTCCTGGCGGTGGTCCACCATCACGAGGCACCGGATCGGGCCCGGGAGATGGCCACCGAGATCCGCAAGGAGACCCCGTTCCCCGAGCGGGTCCTCGTCGTCGAGTTCGATGAGGTCCTGGCCTGGCACCTGGGGCCCGGGACCGTGGGCGTCTCGGTGACGGACCTCGTCGACACCGCATTCCCCATCCCCGCAGTCGCTCCACAGGACGGCACCTGAGGGACCTCTCCGGGGCCCGGCCGGGGAGCGCGCCGGTCTAGTTTCGGCCCATGTTCCCCGACACCCGGACTCGTCCCGCGGACTCCGACGACCCCGCCCGCGAGGCCGCGCTGCGCAGGCTCGCGAGTGTGACGGCCCTGGCGGAGCGGGCGTCCGTGCCC
>NZ_JADDKI010000027.1:0-17822 GCF_015356725.1 Dietzia sp. SYD-A1 | reverse complement strand
GGCGAGCAGTGGGGGCGCACAACCCCGGGAGGGGCAGCGGGTGCGGGCGGACTGCCGCCCACGTCGGTGTGGGTCGAGGATTGTGCGCGCCCGCCTGTCCATGGCGACGCTGCGCCTGATGCGCCGAGCACGCGGGTGCGAACGGCGTCAGCGCGTCCCGGACGGTTACTCCGAGGGACAGTTCTGATGCACTACCGCTACCGCCCCCTGAGGGCCTGATCCACGGCGTCGACCAGGGCTTCGCGGAGGACGGGCCCGTGTCCGGGCACGATCACATCCGCCTGCAGGCCGCCGAGCGCGCTGAGGCTGCGGGCCATCTCGGCCTCGTCCTCGCTGAAGCAGGACGGCAGGAACTGCGGCCGTGGAGGTCCCGCCAACAGGGGATGGGACGTGACGAGGGAGTCGCCGGTGAACACCACTCCGAGGTCGTCGAGCAGGTACGCCGTGTGCCCACTGGTATGCCCGGGGGTCGAGATGGGGACGGGGGCTCCCGGGAGATCCAACGCCTCGCCGAACGGCACCGCGACCGCGGACGGGACCGACATCGTCATGTGGGGAAGAACTGCCTTGAGAGTCTGCGCGACCCAGATCAGGCCGGCTCGACTGGTGCACTGGTGGAGCATCTGCACCGGCGTGATCTGCTCCTGGTAGTCGCGGCGGGCATGGGCGACCTCGGTGGATCCGGTGTAGACGGGAACACGGTGCTCCGCGAGCAGCGAGGGGATGCCGCCCATGTGGTCGAGGTGCGCGTGGGTCAGGATGACGGCCTGGACGTCCTGGGGTACGCGCCCAATGGCCTCCAGCGACGCCAGGAGGAGTCGACCATCATTGGGGTACCCCGCGTCGACCACGGTCACGGCGTCGCCGTCGGTGACCAGCGCCCAGTTCACGTTCGTGCCCGTGACCAGATGGACGGTCCCGGTGACCTGCTCGATCTTCACGCCTGGCTCCCTTCGATGATCGGGTGCCGGATGGTGCCGACACCGCTGAGGTCGAGCTCGAGTACGTCTCCCGGCCTGAGCACCACCCCGGCCTCGATGCCGGAGCAGCCCGGCAGGGTACCGCTACCGAACAACTCCCCCGGATAGAGCTGCTCGCCACGCGAGGCGTGAGCGAGCGCTTCGCCGAGGGAGTAGGCCGGATTCCGGGTCGAGCCGGTGGCCACGACGGTCCCGTTGACACTGACGCTGGCGAACAGGTCGGTGACGTCCACGGCATCGGCGGCGACGAGGTCCGCCGACATCGAGGACAGGAAATGCTTGGACTTCTGCGGGCCGAACCCGCTGCGCATCTCCTTGAGCTGGACATTGCGCACCGAGAAGTCGTTCAGCACCACATAACCACCGATCGCGCCGGCCGCTTCCTCCGGCGTCGCATCGCGCAGCGGGGCGTTGAGGACGACGCCCAGCTCGAGTTCGTAGTCGAGGGAGTCGGCGTACGCGGGGGCGGCCACCGGGGTGCCCGTGGGGACAAAGGTGAGCGCGTTGCCCATGTAGTAGATCGGCTGGTCGTACCAGAGGGCGGGTGGCTCGAACTTCGGGAAGGTCCGTCTGGTGACCCGCTCATACAGGGAAGTGAACCGGTGGGCCCGGGGCAGGTAGGTGCGGGCGATGCCCCGGGAGGCGGCGATCACGTGCTGTTCGTAGAGCATGAAGTCGCGGAACGACAGGGGCGCGAACGGTGTCAGCACGTCACCCCCGGATTCCTGGGCCCCCTGGGGGGCGGGTGTGCGCTCCGGGATGCCGGGCGGGATTTCCAGCGGGTCCGCGCCGCCGTCCTCCCATGGCCTCCAGGCCCCGTCGAGCATGACCTCGGTGGTGGGGAGCCCGCCGACGAGGCGACGACGGACGCGGGTGGGTGCGGCTGCGTGGTTCACGGTGTCCTTCCGGCGCCAGCGAGGAGCAGATCGACCTGTTCGGCGATCGCGGTGGCGGGGTCGCCCCCGAGCAGGAGGTGACGCAGATGGAGAGGCGCGATCAGCATCTGCAGGAAGAGACGGGCGTCGGTGCCGGGGGCGAGCTCTCCCCGGTCGATCCCTCGCTGAATCATCACGCTGCTGGCGGCGAATCGCTGGTCCCAGAACCGTGTACGGAGCTCGGACAGCTCCTCGGACCACTCGATCATCATCATCGCCCGCAGGATGGCCGTCCCCCGACGGGAGGCCAGGAACGCGGCGAGGCCCTCGGCGAAGCCGATGAGATCGGACCGTATCGCACCGGTGTCGGGAACGGGGATCGATTCGTCGCTCTCCGTGAGCAACGCCTCGGCGACCAGGTTCTCCCGGGTCTCCCAGCGCCGGTAGATCGAGGAGGGCGCGACCCCGGCACGTGCGGCGATATCCGGGATGCTCGACTGGACCAGGCCCTCGTCGAGGCAGGACAGGACCGCGTCGAGGACTTTCCGCCGCACGACTGCGGAACGCCCCCCTGGCCTGCTGCCTCTGTCGTCCACAACAGAAGACTAACGCAAATCCCATTGCTTTAAGGAGAATTCTGGAACTAGCATCCGACCGACGACTACTCGACGAGAACGGAGCTCGCGGATGCCGCGGTGGACCAAGGACCTCTTCGTGACCTGGTGCGCACTGACCAAGACGACGGAGCGAGCCACGCGCCGACGGGGGGCCCGGTACTTCCTCCCGGCACTGTTCGTCGACAGGTTCGTCAACATGGGCGGCCTCGACAGGGAACTGTTCATCCGTCAGCTCGAGGACTGCCGGACGTTCCAGGACACTGCCTGGGCGAACTACTGGGGCGAGTGCGCCCGGGTCCACCTCGACGCCGCCGACGTCGAGTTGCGGAGCCTGGGAGCGCCCCCCACAGAACAGATCCTCGGTCCCGGCGGGGAGTCGACGGCCGCGGAACTAGGTGCCGTCCTCGCCCCCGCCGCGACCATCTTCACCGACAGGACCCCGGAGAACGGCCGGACCCTGCTGCCAGACTTCCTCGCCGCGAATCCGGACGCTCGTCGGGAAGCCGTCGCCATCGACGAGTTGGTCAAGGCCATGACCTACCTCTTCGCCGCGGCATGGCCGGGTTGGACACCGCAGCGGCTCCGGGCCTACGCCGAGTCCCAGCGCCTCCTCCACGTCCTGCTCCTCGGCATCGCGCCGCACCTGGGTTTCCACGCCGAGCGCATCACGCTGGACATCGCGGGCGAGAACGCCGTGGCCTACGGGACCTTTCCCGAGGGTGACCACGAGTGCCCCACCGTGCTGGTCACGAACGGCCTCGAGGGGACCATCCAGGAAGCCCTGCTCCCGGCGCTGCGGCATCGCCACCGCGGTATGGCGATGGTCACGATGGAGATGCCCGGCACCTTTCAGTACCGACTACCACTCTCCGCAGCGACCGAGGGCATGTACGAGGCGGTGATCGAGCAGCTCGCCGCGCATCCTCGAGTCGACGCCGAGCGCATGGGAATGATGGGAATCAGCTTCGGAGCCCACTGGTCGACCCGTATGGCCGTCCGCAGCCACCGCCTCAAGGCGGTCGTGTCGAACGGAGGGCTCTACCACCGCAGCTTCGGGCTCGCGGCCACCCTGGGCATGCCCGGCATCATGCTGTGGACCCTGCAGCGGACGACCGGCGCCCGGAACCTCGTGGAGCTCGGCCGCACACTCCATGAGCTGTCGATCAAGCGGCTCTACCCGACCGTCACCATCCCGATCCTGGCGATCAACGGTGACGACGACACGCTGATCAGCACGCTAGACACCGTGGACCTGGCGGACGGGGCGCCGCTCGGAGAGTTGCTGCTCTACCCGGGTGACGACCACTGCGCGATGGGCCACTACACCGAATGGCTCGACTTCTCCACGCAGTGGTTTCACGACACACTGGGGGCCGCGTCGATCCCAGGCGGCGGCGGGGCTGCTCCCACCCGCACGGACGGGTTGTGATTACGCATCACGGCCCAGTACAACACGCCTCCGATGAGGGCACCGATCACCCATGCGAAGCCGGACAGCATTCCGAGGGCCGGCACCCAGACCGCACTGATGGCGAATACCGCGGCAAGAGCGACTGCCACCAGGGCTCGAACATTCCAGCCACGGGTGTAGTAATAGGGACCGTCGGAATTCATGCTGAACATGTCCTCGGTCCGAACGTGCTTCCGGCGGACGATGTAGTAGTCGACCACCAGCACGCCGTAGAGCGGCGCGAGAATCGCGCCGAGAGTGTCGACGAAGGTGGGCAATCCGATTTCGTCGATGACTGCGACCCAGAACGCGCCGATGACGAAGCCCACCGCAGCGGTGATGTACCCGCCTGCCTTGAAGCTGATCTTCTGGGGGGCGAGGTTGGCCAAGTCGTAGGCCGGCGGAATGAAGTTCGCCACCAGATTGATACCCACGGTGGCGAGTAGGAACGTCACCGCTGCGATAATGGCCAGCACCACCGATTCGGTCTGTTCCACAATGTCCGCCGGGTTGTCCATGGGCTGACCCTGCCCGTCCTGGAAGACCACGTATGCACCTGCGGTGATGAACAGCGACAGGAAAGTGAAAAACGCCAGCGACAGCGGCAACCCGGTGAAGTTGCCGATCTTCATCTCTTTCTCGGTTCGGGAGAACCGGGAGAAGTCACCGAAGTT
Organism: Dietzia sp. SYD-A1; assembly: GCF_015356725.1. Lineage (NCBI taxonomy): Bacteria > Bacillati > Actinomycetota > Actinomycetes > Mycobacteriales > Dietziaceae > Dietzia > Dietzia sp. SYD-A1. The sequence continues at coordinate 13,226 of NZ_JADDKI010000027.1, read as the reverse complement.
GATGATGACCGCGCTGAAGTAGGCGATCATCGTTCCGACCACACCGAAGAAGGCGGCCACGGCGGCCCAGCCGGTCACATCGGAATCGCTGAAAATGGAGCCGACCGCCGGGAGCATGTCCCCACCTGCTCTCACCCAGATGATGATGAGCAGCACCACCATGACCGCGTAGACAGCAGGCCCGGCGAAGTTGAGGAACCGCGCGATCACATCGATTCCTCGGGTGAAGAGCAGTACCTGTAGAAGTGCGACGATGACGTAAGAGATCCACCCGACTGCGTCTAGCCCCATGAAGGTGCCGCCCCCCGGGTTTCCGACGGCGGCGTTGATGGCCAGGGCAACCGCTGTGGAGGCGAAGTACGTCTGCGCCCCGTACCAGAAGATCGCCACTATGCCACGGACCAAGGCCGGGAACTTCGCGCCCAGAACACCCATGGACAGCCGTGCCATCACCGCATAGGGGACCCCGTGTTTCACGCTCGGTGAGCCGGTGAGGTTGACGAGCCAGTTGACAAAGGCACCCGCGAGGAGGATCGCGGCAAAAACCCACCAGCCATTGAGTCCGGAGGTGATGAAAAGCGAGGCGGCGAGGGTATATCCGGCCAACGACTGGACGTCATTGGTCCACACGTTGAAGATCTCGAACCATCCCCAGGTCTTCTTCTCTTTGGGCACTGGGGCCAGGTCGGCATTGTGCAGGCCCGGGGCAGGCGCCGCAACGGGGGCTTGGGGCGGTGTGGCCTCAAGGCTCTGCACGGACATGGGTCCTCCATTCATGACAGGACGTGACGCCGGCCAGGTGAAATGCGCTTGATAAGCGCGAAAGAAGTGGGAGCTTCAATCGGGACGATTAGACGAGACGATTGTCGCGGCCCGATTGCGGAGGCAATACGTTCGGAAGACGCGCTCCGATCTCGTCCGGTCCCTCATCGCAGCACTTGATGGCGAAGAGTCGCCCATTCCCGCCGAGTTCTCGGGACCATAGCCCGGCGGCGGTTCGTCCCAGCCGAGGCCGGGCCCGCCGCTGCGCGCGCCGTCCCGTTCACCACACCAGCCCGGTGGTCACGCTCTCGACAACCCCGGCTTGCCCACGCGGCCGCGGAGCTCGGGCTCTACGTCCCTAGGGACTTTCCTCCGCAATCTTATGGTCATACCAGTTGACCACATGGCCAGTGTTCTCTACTGTGCGTGTATGGCACTTCGTCCCGTACAGCGGCAGTCCGTGTCCGACCAGGTCTTCGACCAAGTACTTTCCGAGGTTGTCGACGGCGAGCTCGCGGCCGGTGACGCCCTCCCCAGTGAGAGACGTCTGGCCGAGGTCCTCGGTGTCTCTCGGCCGGCGGTGCGCGAGGCGCTTCAGCGGATCGCTCAGACCGGTGTGGTCGAGGTTCGTCACGGCGGCACGACGACGGTCCGCGATTTCCATCGGCACGCCGGGCTCGACCTGTTGCCGCGGCTCATGGTGCGCGGCCAGAAGCTCGATGTGGCCATCGCCCGCAGTGTGGTCGAAGCGCGCACTCAGATCGCTCCCGGCATTGCGGCGCTGGCCGCGGAGCGCGGCGGCCCGGCGGTCACGGCGCCGCTCGGCGAGGTCCTCGACCGTCTTGCCACGACCACCGACGCGGTGCTGTGGCAGCGCGAGGTGCTGGAGTTCTGGGATGTCGTGGTGGACGCCGGCGACTCGCTCGTCTACCGGCTCATGTTCAACAGCCTCCGTTCCGCCTACGAGCCGGCTGTGCCGGTTCTCGCGGCGTGGCTGGAGGCCGAGGTGGGTCTGCTCGATCCTTACCGCGTCCTTGCCACGGCGATCGCGGCTGGCGACCCCGGCACGGCGCGCGCGGCCGCCGAGCGGGTGCTCGCTCCGACGGCGCGCGCGCTGATGACGGCTCTGGACGTGGCCGGGGAGGAGGCGCGATGACCCGCCCAGAGATCGAGGAGTTCGCCCGTAAGCGCGTCGATGACGATGAGGCGCGCCTCGCGGGCGCTCGGCGTCGCAACTCCCAGAGCATGGGGCAGGTGTTCCGTGAGTTCTGGCGCCACCCCTCGCCGTATATCCTCGCCACCTGTCTCTCCGCGGCGATCCTCGCACGGGGCCTCATCGGCGGCGGCTCCTGGTGGGAGTTGCTGATCCCCGTCGGGCTACTGGCGGCGATGCCGGTCGCGGAATGGCTCATCCATGTCTGCATCCTGCACTGGCGGCCGCGGAAGCTCGCGGGCCTTACCATCGACCCGCTGCTATCGCGCAAGCACCGCGAGCACCATGGCAATCCCCGCACTATCCCTTTGGTGTTCATCCCATGGCAGGTCGAGCTCTATCTCCCTGTGGTGATCGTCGGCATCGCCTGGCTGGTGATGCCGGGGTGGCCGGCGACGCTCACGATGGTCGTCGCTGCCTACGTGCTGCTATCGGGTTACGAATGGGCCCACTACCTGCTGCACAGCGACTATCGGCCAAAGTCACGGTGGTACCGAGCGGTCTGGCGCAACCACCGCCTGCACCATTACAAGAGCGAACACTACTGGTTCACGGTCACCACGGCCGGAACCGCCGACCGGCTCTTCGGAACCAACCCCGACCCGAGCACTGTGCCCACCTCACGAACGGTCCAGCGACTGCACTCCTCTCCTCAAGAACGCGCCGCAACGTAGAGGTCGCCCGTCTTCCCGTGGCCGCTCACGGTCGCCGGCGATGGCTGGATTGCGCGAGGTTGCACCACTGCCGTCCACTCATCGTCGCACTGGCTTCTACGTCAAGAAGTGTCGCGGAGTCTCCAGCGCTCTGTGGGCCAGCATTCGGATCGCGCCTTCCGGATCGGAGCACCTGGCCCCTGTTCCCCTCCTCAGACGGGAGAATCAGCGTCAATCAGGACACCCTGCCACCGGAGGTGACATGTCCCTGCGAACCGTGTGACACACCGGTGAGAAACTGACAGATTGTTTGAGAACCGACACGGCACCTACAAGCCCCGCGCCATGTCGACGAACCGCGAGTAGTGAAGCTGGTGCGCCACGGTGATGGTGGAGGTCGGACCGCCACGGTGCTTGCCCAGGATCAGGTCGGCCTCGCCGGCGCGGGGGTCGTCGCGTTCGGTGGAGTCGGGGCGGTGGAGCAGCATGACGATGTCGGCGTCCTGCTCCAGCGAGCCGGACTCGCGGAGGTCGGAGACCTGGGGCCGCTTGTCGGTGCGCTGCTCTGGGCCACGGTTCAGCTGCGAGATGGCGATCAGAGGGACGTCGAGCTCCTTGGCCAGCAGCTTGAGCTGGCGGGAAAACTCGGAGACCTCCTGCTGGCGGGACTCGACCTTCTTGCCGCTGGACATCAGCTGCAGGTAGTCCACCACGATCAGCCGCAGGTCGTGCTTCTGCTTGAGCCGGCGAGCCTTGGCCCGGATCTCCATCATGGTGAGGTTGGGCGAGTCGTCGATGAACAGTGGGGCCTCGGAGATCTCGCCCATCCGCCGGGCCATGCGGGTCCAGTCCTCGTCGCTCATCTTCCCCGACTTCATGTCGGAGAGCTTGACGCGCGCCTCGGCGCTCATGAGGCGCATGACGATCTCGGTCTTGCTCATCTCCAGGGAGAACAGGACCGAGGAGAGCCCGTTCTTGATCGAGCACGAGCGCATGATGTCCAGGCCGATGGTGGAGTTGTGTGTGGGGATCGCGGTGGGGCCGGCCAGGTACAGATGATCGTCGGCGGCGACCTCGATGCACCTGACCGGCACACTGTGCGCGCCCCGGACGTCGATGATCAACCGATCGGGGCGGCTCGAACTGGCACTCTCGGGCACGAGGATCCCGAAATCGCTCACCAGCATCAGCGTCTCGAGGGACTTGGTGGTGACGGTCTGGTGGGTGCCGCCCATCTCGATCCGCCACTCGTGCTCCGCGTCGGCCACGATCTCCGCGCCGTCGTTGAACCGGAGCGTGAAGCACGGACGGTCCTCCCACACCTCGGTCACAGCCACCACCTCGGTCGGCTGCCCGTCGGCGCCGAGGACCCGGTCGCCTACGACGACGTCGCCCATCGTGGTCTCGCCGTCCGGGGTCGGGAGCACGGTGTCCAGGGCGAGGGCCTTACCGACGCCGGGGCGGGCGGCGATGATGATCATCTGGCCACCGTGCAACCCGTTGGTGATGGCGTCGAGGTCGGCGAAACCCGTGGGCACGCCGTTGCTCAGACCACCGGCGGTGTGGATGGCGTCGATCTCGTCCATCGTGGGCTGCAGGAGCTCCTCGATGACCACGTAGTCCTCGGTGGTCCGCCGCTCGGTGACCTCGAAGATCTCCGCCTGCGCGCGGTCCACGACCTCGGCCACGTCGGCTCCCTCGGACCCCGAGTAGCCGAACTGCACGATCCGCGTCCCGGCGTCGACCAGGCGGCGCAGAATCGCCTTCTCCGAGACGATCTGGGCGTAGTACCCCGCGTTGGCGGCCGTGGGCACGGTGGAGATGAGGGTGTGGAGGTACGCGGCCCCGCCGGCACGCCGGAGGTCACCACGACGATCCAGCTCGGCGGCCACGGTGACGGCGTCCGCCGGCTCGCCGCGGGCGTAGAGGTCCAGGATCACGTCGTAGACGGCCTGGTGCGACGGCTTGTAGAAGTCGCCCGGCTGTATCTCCTCCACCACGTCCGCGATGGCGTCCTTGCTGAGGAGCATCCCGCCGAGCACCGATTGCTCCGCGGTGAGATCCTGCGGCGGGGTGCGACCGAAGTCCGAACCCCCACCCTCGTCAGGCGGAGGCGGCATCTCGTCGGATCCGTCGAATCCCCCCTGCGCCATGACCTCTCCTCTCCCCCTCACGCCCTCGCGTGCGGTACTCCCGAGCCGACTCGCCTGCTCCGCGTGACCAGTTCACTGTAGGCCACCGCAGCGAGACGTCCGGCAGTCACCCGTCACGTTATCCACAGGCTTCTCCACAATCGTTGGTGGCCGGCTGTGGACAACTGTGGATGAATGTGCGATTCGCTGGGCCGGCGCCATGCGTCGTGTGGACAACCAGTGGAGAAGCCGGTCGCGAATGAACAAACGTGCTGGTCACCCCCGGCTTTGCCGCTTCGGCGGTCGGTGGAGAGCTGCCGTTAACACGAACCCCACGTCGACGCAATAGGTAACGAAAGATGAACATTATCGGTATCGAAACCGACACCATTGTATTTTGCCGCCGGCGTTATCCACAGGCGGTCCACAACCCCGGGGAGACCATGACGAAGGCCCCGGTCGTCACAGACGACGACCGGGGCCTTCGTGGCAGATCAGGCGGGGACGACCTCGAACGCGACCTTGGCGGTCGTGTCGTGACCCAGTTCGACGACGACGCTCTGGGCGCCGGTCGACTTGATGTGCTCCTTGGGCATGTGGACGGCGCGCTTGTCGACCGCCGGCCCCCCGGCCGACTTGATCGCGGAGGCGACATCGCCCGCGGTCACCGAACCGAACAACTTGCCGGTGTCGGAGGTCTTGACGGCGACCTTGACGTCGGCGAGCGACTCCAGCTTCTGCTTGAGCTCGTTGGCGTGGTCCGAGTCGCGCACCTCACGAGCCTCCTGGACCCGCTTGATGGACTCGATCTGGCGCTCGGCGCCCGGGGTGGCCACGATGGCCAGCCCGCGCGGGAGCAGGAAGTTGCGACCGTATCCGCCCTTGACCTCGACGATGTCGCCCGGCGCACCGAGCTTGTCGACGTCGGCGGTGAGGATCAGCTTCATGATCCGTCTACCTTTCTTTCCTCCGACGAGCCGACCGGGGCCGGACTCTCGCGAGGTCATGTCTCTTGCTTATGGGGTGGGGCGCATCTCGCGCCCCGAGGGAAAAGACCCTGGGATCAGAACGGGGGCTCGTCGTCCATGCCGCCGAAGCCACCGGAACCGCCGGCCCGGGGAGCGCTGCCCCACGGATCGTCGTTCTGCTGGCCACCGCCCTGGCCGCCACCGTAACCGCCCTGCGACTGGCCGCCGGACTGGAATCCGCCGCCCTGCTGGCCACCACCCTGGAATCCGCCCCCGCCGCCCTCGCGGTTGGTGCGGGTCACCTTGGCGGTGGCGTACTTGAGCGACGGGCCGACCTCGTCGACCTCCACCTCGTACACCGTGCGCTTCTCGCCCTCACGGGTCTCGTACGACCGCTGGCGCAGACGACCGTTGACGATGACGCGCATCCCCTTCTGCAGGGACTCCGCCACGTTCTCGGCGGCCTGGCGCCACACGTTGCAGGTGAGGAACAGGCCTTCGCCGTCCTCCCACTGGTTGGTCTGGGAGTTGAAGCGGCGCGGCGTCGAGGCAACCCGGAAGTTCGCCACCGCGGCACCCGACGGCGTGAACCGCAGCTCGGGATCCGCGACGATGTTCCCGACCACGGTGATGGGGGTGTCGCCCTGTGCCATGCGCTTGTCCTCCGTGTTGACGCTCAGGTGGATGTGATCGGAACTCGACCGACCCCGCCCAGGTTAGCGGGCGAGCCGGACAGTCCGGGTCACTTGTCGGCGCGGAGCACCTTGGTGCGGAGCACGTTCTCGTTCAGGCCGAGCTGACGATCCAGCTCCTTGACCGCGTCCGGGCCGGACTTGATCTGCACGACGGCGTAGATGCCCTCGGTCTGCTTGTTGATCTCGTAGGCGAAGCGGCGCTTGCCCCAGACATCGACCTTGTCGACCGAACCGCCCTCTTGCCGGATCACGTTGAGGAACGTATCCAGCGACGGCGCCACGGTGCGCTCGTCGAGACTCGGATCGAGGATGACCATCACTTCGTATTGACGCATGGGACCTCATCACCTCCTGTGGACTACAGATTCGGCCACGGGATCTCCGTGGCAGGAGGGTCGTTGCGTCAGCAACCCGCTAAGGCTACCCCGCGTGCGCTCGGCGAACGAAATCCCCGGAGGCCGCGCACCCGCAGGCCCCGTCTAGAGATCGTCGAGTCCGATATACCCGTCCTCGACCGCGCGCACCAGCAGTCGCACCTTGGTCCGGGCAGGCCGGCCGACCGCGTCGTACTTCGACCTCACACGCTGGATGTAGGTGCTGACCGTGGAGTCCGCGAGGAACAGGCGCTCGGTGACCTCCCGTTTGCTGTCGCAGGCGAGCCAGGCGATCAGCACCTCGACCTCGCGATCGCTGTGCTCCGGGCGGGACGCAGGCCGATGCTGGGCGCCGTGCGCGGTGGGTTCGCGCACGGCGGCGTCGCGTACAGCAGCACAGCGGGTGCCGGGCTCGCTGTTGGCGTGGCGCGTGGGCGTGGGCGTGGGCGTGGGCGTGGGCGTGGGCGTGAAAGGGAGTGTCGCAGTCACGAAGTCCTCCGTCAGGTGAGAGTGAACTAATAGTGCTGCGCCTGGATCACCGGGTCATCCGTGGGCCAGATGTCCGTACAAGTCCGTACGAGAGCGTCGTACGATCGTGTGAAATCCCAGGGAGATGCTGATCAGGACGCCCTGCATCCCAAAACCCGACCGTACGATGTTTACTGTGAACACCACTCCCGAGGATATGAAGCCTCCCGGAAGTGCTTCAGATCCCTCTCAGGTTCAGACGCGCGAAGAGCTCGGCGCGGCGCTCACCGCGCTCCGGGTGACCGCCGGGCTGTCTGTCCGGGACGTGGTGCGGCTGGTTCCGCCTCTCACGCTGGGCACCGCATCCGGGTGGTTCTCCGGGCAGCACGTCCCCACCCGATCGAGCGAGGCCACCCTCGTCACCGTGCTCGACCTCCTCGGGGCATCCCGGTACACCGACGAGTGGCTCGCGGCCGTCGAACGGGTCCGCTCCCGCCCCGGACCCCGACGAGTCGGGCATCGGGGAGCCGACGCGGACCGCCCCGGAGAGCCCGGTACAGGACCTCGGCCCGCGGACGGCGCGTCCCCCGAGAGGCCCTCGGGGCCGGACCGGGTCCCCCCGCGTTCGGCACTTCCCCGACCATCCGACTCCCACAGCCCCTACGTGGGGTTGCGCCCCTACGACGCTTTCGACTCGCCGCTCTTCCACGGCCGGGCGCCCGAGATCGAGTTGGTCCTGCGACGCGTCGCCGAAGGGCGGACGCGGATCCTGGTCGTCGTCGGGGCGTCGGGCTCCGGGAAGTCCTCACTCCTGGCCGCCGGTGTCGCTCCGCGGTGGGCGGACGATGGGGCGTCGGTGGTGATCGCCCGGCCCGAGGAGGTGGATGCCGACCTGGCCGGGTCGGCGGACCACCTGATCGTCGACCAACTGGAGGAGCTCTGGGGCGCCGACGTCGACGACGCCACGCGAGCCGGGGTCCTGGAGTTCCTGGCGCAGCGGGCGGCACGCGGCCTGCCGACCGTGGCCGCCCTGCGCGCCGACTTCTTCCAGCCCGCCCTCGCGGAACCGATCCTGCGTGAGGCACTCGACGACCCGGTGGTGATCGGCCCGCCGAGCCGAGAGGCGCTCGCGGAGATCATCGTCGAACCGGCCCGATCGCTCGGATACACCGTCGAGCCCTCGTTGGTGACGCTACTGCTCGACACCGTGGCCCCGTCGGACGGCGGCGGGGACGAGCGGTCCCTGCTTCCCCTGCTCTCCCACGTCCTCCTGGTCTGCTGGGAGCGCAGTCGCCGGCGACGGATAACCGTCGATGACTACTACGCGTCGGGCGGCACCGAAGGGGCGATCCGCGCCACCGCCGAGGCCGTCTACCAGCAGCTGGGCCCGGGCGGGCGACGGGCGTGCCGCGGCCTGTTCCTGCGCCTGGTCGATGTCCGCTCGGCTCGGACGGTCCGGCGCCGCGCCCCCCTCCCCGAACTCTCCGAGGAACTCCGCGCCGTGGCCGCACCGTTCGCCGAGGTGGGGCTGCTCACGGTCGACGGGGAGGCGGTCACACCCACCCACGAGGTCGTCTTCTCCTCCTGGCCCCGGCTGGCCGACTGGATCGACTCCGACCGGGACGGGTTGCGAGTGCTCGGCCGGGTGCGCTCCGGCGCCGCGGACTGGGAGAGCAGCGGACGGGACGACGGCGCCCTGGCATCCGCGTCGGCGAGCGCCGACTTCCAGGAGTGGCGGCAGAACAACGAGGAGACCGGGGTGCACCTCTCGCCCTCGGAACTCGACTTCCTGGACGCGTCCGCCGCCCACCACGAGGCCGTCGCACGGCGGGACCGTAGGCGGATCCGGACCCTCACCTCGCTCGCGGCATCCCTCGCGGCGGTCACCGTCCTGGCGCTGGCCGCCACCGGCTTCGCACTCCGCGCCACCGCGACCGCCCAGGACACCCGGGATTCCGCATTGTCCCGCTCCGGAGCGGTCTCGTCGGCGACCGCGTTCAATCGCGACCCCGCCCTCGGCCGGATGCTCGCGCTGGCCGCGTACCGGATCCACCCCACCACCGAGGCCCGGTCCGCTCTGCTCAACACCAGCAGGGCCGACGTGCCTCTCCGCTACGAGACCACCGCCGGAAGCGGGCGGGTGATCCCGCTGCCGGACACCGGAACCTTCACGGCGGTGGGGTCCGACGGCGTCCTCCGCATCTTCGGGGAGGACGGCGGAGCACCCCGGGCCACGCTCGGCCTGACCTCCGGTGACCGACACGAACTCCACGCCGCCGATCTCTCACCGGACGGCGCGGTCCTGGCCGTGGCCGGGCAGGGAGGGGTCTACCTGGTCGACGTCCGGGACACCTCGGCGCCTCGGGCGCTCTCCACGCTGGAACCGGCCGCCGCCCCGTTCCACTCCGTGGCGTTCTCACCCGACGGCCTGACGCTCGCCGCCGGCTCACACGACGGACGCGTCCTGCGCTGGCCGATCGCCGAGCGGGGCGGGATCCCCACCGTCACCGACCTTGGCGCCAGGGTGGCCACCCCCGACCCCGGCTCGGAGACGGTCAGGCCGGTGGAGTCCCTGGCATGGCTGTCCGACTCCTCCACCCTGCTCGCGACCAACCGCACGTTCGGCGTCAAGACCCTCCTCGACGCGGCGGCCGACGGAGCCGGACGGCGCGGTCCGGACCTCGACACCGGACCGGTCGCCATCCCGCTCTCCCTCGCCGTCAGCCCGGACGGCACCCGGATCGCCGCGGGCACCACCGACCGCTCAGTCCAACGGTGGGCGATAGAGCGCGGCGACCTCTCCGGGGCCCGCCCCCTGTCCTCCCTCGACGGGTGGAACGCCTACGTCAACGACGTCTCCTACGACGACCAGGGGCGACTCGCGGCCGCGGGGTCCGACGACAGGATCCGCGTCTACGGGCCCACCGGCGCGATGCTCATCGAGCTCCCCGCCTCGCAGGTCGCCACCGGGGCACGGTTCATGGACGAGGACCACCTGCTCACCTACTCCGTCGACGGCCTCGTCAGGCTCTGGCCGCTCGACCGTCTGGGTGCGGCCTCCGAGTCCAACTCCATCTTCCAGACCGGCTCCTCCGCGGATCGGACGACCGGGGTGCTCGGCGTCACCGCCGCCGAACTCCACCACACCATCGTCGACACCACGGGTCCCGTACCGGTGGAGACCGGGCGGGTCGTCCCCGATCCCGAGACCAGGTTCAGCGGCTCCGTCGCCATGTCTCCGGACGGCCGGGTGGTCTACGCCGGACTCGCGGACGGCGGCATCCAGCTGTTCACCGCCCCCTTCGGCGCCGCGACGCGCTCGACCGCGAGCCTGCCCGTCGTCAACGGGGTCGTGGTGGCCACCCCTCTCAGCCCGGACGGTCGCACGCTGGCCGTGTGCAGCGACACCGACCGACAGCTCGGACTGGTCGACGTGAGTGACCCGACGCGACCGAGCCTGCGCGTGACCGTCCCGCTCCCCGACCCGTGCGTGGTGGCCGAGTTCTCCTCGGACTCCCGGCAGCTCGTCGTGCCCACGCTCGGACCGGAGACGGTGATCATCGACACCACCGACCCCGACAGGCCCTCGTTCGCGCACCGGCTCACCACCGGGATCGGCGGCTCGCCGGCGGCGGGATACGCGCACGACTCGCCACTCATGGTCACCTCGGGGGGCGACAAGACCGTACGACTGTGGGATGCGAGCGACGCCACAGCCCCTCGCGAACTGTCCTCCTTCATCGCGCCGCCCGGTGAGATCTACTGGGCCGCGTTCTCGGCGGACGACTCGCGACTCGTGCTCACCTCGAGTACCGGACAGGTCACCGTCGTCGACATCACCGACCCCGACTCCCCGCAGCCGTGGGCCGTCCTCGGCGGCACCACCGACGCCCTCCTCTACCAGGCGCGGGCAGCATCTCCCGAGGGGGATGTGCTCGCCGTCGGCGCGGAAGGCGCCATCTGGACGTGGCGGCTCGACGTGGGCCGCGTGATCGATGAGGCGTGCGCGGGCGGGGTGCAGCTCACCGATGAGGAATGGGCCCGTCACTTCCCGGACACCGAGCCGTTCGACCTGTGCGACTGACCACCGATCCGGTCGCCTCAGCCGTGTCGCAGTCCGATCGTCAACGCCAGGGCCACGGGTATGACCGTGAGAAAGAGGAATGCCGCCACGGTCCAGGAGATCCACACGGGTTGGCGCCAGCCCGCACGATGCCCGCCGGCGGCGGTGACCATGCAGACGAATCCGATGAGGATGCACAGGAACATCCAGATCATCGCGGTGGTGCTCATCCGGTGGTGTCCTCCTTCTGACGGACCCGGCGGGACTCGTCATCGTCGTCGTCACGGTCCTCGCCCCTGTCGTCGGCACCGGCCGGTGGCCCCACCAACGGTTCCCCGGGGTCCGCGAGCACCCCGGCCAGTGGGTCCGGGCCCTCGGGTGTCCCCTGGTGCGCCAGCCGGACCAGGTCCAGGTGCGGCCGGTAGATCTCGCGGATCACCACCACGCAGATGGCCACCACCAACAGGTCTCGCACCAGAACGAGCGGGTGGAACGTCTCCGCCCCGATCCCCTTCTCGGCGACCCCGTGGAAATACGACATGTGGGCCACCCACAGCAGGGCGTCGAAGGCCATCCACGGCACCAGCAGTCTGGCCCGCGGCACCGCGAGCACCGCGAGCGGGACCAGCCACAGCGAGTACTGCGGGCTCCACACCTTGTTGGTGAGCAGGAAGACCGCCACGATGAGGAACGCCAACTGGGCGATCCGCGGGGTGGTGCGCGCGGTGAGGCCGATCACCAGAACGGCCACGCAGCCCAGGGCGAACAGGGCCAGGGACACCGCGTTGAGGGTGGCGGGCGCCTCGCCGGCGGCGCGTCCGGCATCGAACCCCTCCCAGCCCGTCAGGGTCTGCATGACGGCGTAGATGCTCTCGGGGTTGGCGGGCCGGTCCGAGTTGAGCCGGAAGAACTCCCTCCACCCCTCCGGGAACGGGATCATGATGGGCAGGTTCACCGCCAGCCAGGCCGCGATCGCCGCCGCGACCGCCTTGCCCAACTCCACGAGACGCCGACGCCGGAGCGCCACCACCAGTAGCGCCCCGAACAGGAACAACGGATAGAGTTTGGCCGCCACGCCGAGACCCAGGACGACGCCCGCCCACACCGGTCTGCTGCGCGCCCACAGCAGCAACGCCACGGACGCGAACGCGACCGCCATGAGGTCGTAGTTGGTGAAGGCCTGGAAGATGATCAGCGGGCTGGCCGCCATGAGCAGCGTGTCCCACGGTCTGCGCCCGGCCGACAGGTAGGTCGCCCACACGGCGACCATCCACAGGAACGCCAGGATCACGCACCCGAGCACGAAGTACTTGACCACCTCGATGGGGCCGCCGGGGGCGAGGGCGTGCCAGGCCTGCGCCGCCTGGGCGGTGACGTACTGGAACATCCCGGACAACACCGGGTACTCCATGTAGCGGACGCCGCCGTCGTCACCCACCCACATGTACCGGTAGGGCAGCTCGCCCGCGGCCAGGCCCTGCACCGCGTAGAGCGGGAGCGGATCGGCGTAGCAGGCCTTGTAGTACTGCTGACCGGTCCAGTTGAGTCCCGGCTCGGACCCGTCGGTGGGGCTGGTGGTGACCAGGCACGCGGCCTTGGAGAAGAACCCGAGGGACAGGAACAGCACCGCGAACAGCATGATCACGCGCAGTGGGGTCCAGAAGCGCTGCCGTCCCACGACCGCGTGCCTCCCGACCGGGCCACCCCACGCGTCCATCACCGTCCTGCCGGCCCCGTCACCAGGCCGTACCCGGTCCCGCGGGCTCAGCGAGCGGGGGTCCTCGTCCAGCGGCAGCGGGGAGTGGTGGCCGTTGCTCTGCACGACCACACCCTAGTGCACGGTGTCCGGGCCGGACCCCGGCCGGTCAGAGCCCGCCAGGTCAGGCCCCACCGTCGCC
>NZ_JADDKI010000274.1:0-2565 GCF_015356725.1 Dietzia sp. SYD-A1 | reverse complement strand
CTCGACGCCGTCCAGCGCCGCCTCGCGGACGGCGACCCCGCCCCGGGGATGGCGGCCACCCTCGCCTCCCTCGGCATCGGCTACCTGGTGGTGCGCAACGACCTCGCCGCCGACTCCGGTGCGCCCCGGCCGATCCTGGTGCACCAGGCGATCGACGGATCCCCGGGGCTGGTCAAGGTCGCGGAGTTCGGGGAACCGGTCGGGGGAGCGGACGTCGGTGACGAGGCGGCTGAGGTCGCCACGGACGACGACGGCGAGGTGGCCGTGGTCCCCGACTCGGGTCTGCGCCCGGCCTATCCCGCGATCGAGATCTACCGGGTCGACTCCCGGCTGGGCTCGGATGCCGCGTCGCCGGGCCCACCACGGTCGGCCACCGCCCCGTACACCGTGGAGGTGCGCGACCTACCGGTGGTGGCCGGCGGGCCGGAGTCCCTGTCGCGGCTCGACGACCTGCTGGCCGCGCGGGACACGATCGGGTCCCCGGCCCGGGTGACGAGACTGCTGGAGGTCGATGCCCGGGAGTCGGGGGTGGACCCCGCCTCCGATCCCTTCCCGAGGCCGCGACCGGTCGCGGCGACCGCGCCCGTCCTCACGGACTCTCCGGCGGACCGCGAGACCGACTTCGGGCGCCTGGACCACCACTCGTCGGCGGTCCGGGCCGAGGGCGATCCACGTCGTAGTCGGGGCGCGGTCCCCGACTACGCTGCCACGGTCTCCGACACCGAGCCGGCACCGGCGCAGGCCCGCTGGTGGGACGCGCGGGTGCGGGTCTCCTCCTCGGCATCCGACTCCGCCCAGGTCGGCCCGGTGCGGCCCTCCCGGTCGGTGGCGGCCGCGGTCGACGGAGACCCGGACACCGCCTGGCGGTCCGGGGGTTACGGCACGGCCTTCGGCCAGTGGATCGAGATCGCGCTGCCCGAACCCGTCGACCGGGGCCTGCTCCGGATCACCGTGCCGGTCCCCGAGGCCGGCCCCGAGGTCAGCAGCCTGCAGATCCGGACGGACTCGGGTACCACCACCGCGTTCCCGGCAGGGGGTGGCGAGCTCGTCGTGGGACTCCCCCCGGGCCCCACGGAGACCGTGAGGGTCACGGCGACGGGCTTCGCCGACGGGGGCCGGGGAACCTACTTCGAGGTGTCGGACATCGGTCTGAGCTCGGCTGGCGAGGAGATCCCTCTACTGCGGGTGGTGGCGTTACCGGACCGACCCGCCGATTCCGCGGCGCCCTCCGGATGGCTGCTGCGGCAAGAACTGGGGGGCCGGTCCGACTGCGTCCACGGCGGCGCCCCGATCGAGGGGTTGGCCGGCGCGGAGGAGGAGACCGGCGCGGTGCGATGTGCCCCGGAACTCGCCATCGAGCCCGAGGAGCCGGCCCGCTTCGCCCGCCTTCTCGACGTTCCGTCCGAGACCTCGGTACGCCCGCAGCTCCTCGTACGACCGAGGGCCGGGGCGGCACTGGACGACGTGCTGCGTGGCGACCCCACCACCCGCGCGCGTCAGGTCCGGGCGGCGGGGGAGTCACTGGTGACCGATCCCGCCGGTGGGCCCTCCGCGGCCGTCGACGGGGACCGGTCGACCAGCTGGTACGCCCCCGACGTCCCCTCGCCGACGGTGGAGCTGGGGTTGCCCGGCCGCCACCTGGTCGGCTCACTCAGGATGTGGGCGCCGCGTTCGGACGCACCGGCGGCTCCCAGGGTCATCACGGTGGACACCGGGCTCCAGACCACGCGCGTCGACCTCGACGACCTCACGGCCGGGGAGGACGGCTCCGTCGTCGTCCCGCTCCCCGCGGACCACACCGATACGGTCACGGTCCGGATCGACGCCGCGGAGGACGTACGGGCCCCGGATGGGACGCAGGTACCGGCCGGGATCGCCGAGGTGTGGATCCAGGACGCGACCGGTGCCCGGATCGGCGCCCTCCCTGCGGCGGGTGGCGACCCGATCTCCCTGGCCTGTCAGGACGGGCCCCGGTTGGTCATCGGCGACCGGTCGGTGCCCACCCGCCTGTCGACCACGCGGCGCGAGCTGCTCAAGGGCCGGGCGATCGCCGTCGAACCGTGCGATGACGACCCCGTCGAGATCCCCGCCGGGCCGGTGGAGGTCTCGGTGGATCCCGGGGAGGCGTTCTCGGTGGACACGGTGGGCCTCGTCGTCGTCGATCCGGAGGCCGCGCAGGGCGTGCCCGTCC
The DNA here is from genome assembly GCF_015356725.1 of Dietzia sp. SYD-A1. NCBI lineage: Bacteria > Bacillati > Actinomycetota > Actinomycetes > Mycobacteriales > Dietziaceae > Dietzia > Dietzia sp. SYD-A1. Next base: position 374 of record NZ_JADDKI010000274.1, on the reverse strand, counting down.
TGGGCGGGGAGCTGCAACCGACCCGGGCGGTCGCGACGTCCCGGTGGGAGGCCTCCCGACGCGAGCTTCAGGTGCCCGCCGCCCCGCGGGAGCGCGTCCTGGTGGTGCCGGAGTCGGTGACCCCCGCGTGGCGCGCCCGGCTGGTCTCCGACGACGGCACCGAGTTGCCCGACCCCCGCCCGGTGACGGTGGACGGGTGGAAGCAGGGCTGGGTTCTGCCCGCCTCCGGAAGCGGGTCCACCCTCGTGCTCACGGTCCCGCTCGACGGTCCGTACCGTGCGGCGCTGTCGACCGGGCCGTTCGTACTGGCGCTCGTGGTGGTCCTCTTCCTTCTCCGCGGTCGCGACCGAGCCGGGGCGCCCGCGCAGGTGCGC
>NZ_JADDKI010000273.1:0-1550 GCF_015356725.1 Dietzia sp. SYD-A1 | reverse complement strand
GGTCCGGACACACTGGCCCGGTCGGGCACGGGCCCCGGCCCGTCGATCGGGCCCCCGTCCGGTCCGCCCCCGTCCGGTCCGCCGACGACCGGGTCGTCACCATTCCCCTCGGCCAGGTATCTCACCACCGTGTTGGCCATCGCGGTGACGGGGACGGCGAACAGCGCTCCCACGATGCCGAACAGGTACGTGCCCGCGGCCACCACGACGATGACGGCCAGCGGATGCAGCGCCACCGCGTGGCCCATGAGGACCGGTTGCAACAGATGCGACTCGACCTGGTGGACCACCAGGACGATCGCCAGCATGGCGATGGCGATCACCGGCCCCCGGTCCACCAGCGCCAAGACCGTGGGGATCAGCCCCGCGACGAGAGTCCCCAGGATGGGAACGAACGACGCGAGGAACACCACCACCACGATGGGGATCACGAAGGGCACGCGCAGCACCAGCGCGCCGAGGCCCACCCCGGTGGCGTTGATCGCGGCCACGGTCAGCTGCGTGCGGGTGTAGGCGCCGAGACTGCCCCAGCCCTGCCGTAGCGCCCGATCGACGGTGAGCCGGCTCGCGCGGGGGAACCACCGGACGAAGAACACCCACAACTTCTCCCCCTGGTAGAGGAAGAAGAACAGGGCGACCAGGCAGATGAGCAGACCGGCCACCGCGTCGACGGCGGTGTGGCCGAACTGGACCGCGCCCGCGGCCACGGCCTCGGAGTGGGACTCGATCCAGCTGCGGACCTGGGTGACCGCCTCCTGGAGTCGATCGGCGGTGAGGTGGAGCGGGCCGTCCTCCAGCCACCGCAGTGCGGTGTCGACGCCGCCGCCGATCTTCTCCCTCATCTCCGGAACCCCGGTCGCGAGCTGGGTGGTGACCACCGCCAGCGCCCCGATGACCAGCGCCAGGACACCGAGGACGACGACGAGGGACGCCAGCGCCCGCGGGACCTGCCGGGGCACGCGGTCCACGAGCGGTCGGAGCATTGCCGCGAGCAACACCGCGATGGCGAGCGGGGCCAGGATGATCGCCAACCGGCCGATGGCCTGTCCGAGGATCCACCCGCCCCCGGCGATCAGCAGCAGGCAGGCCGCCCAGGCAGCCGCCAGCACCACCGGATACGGGAGATGGGCTCGGGGGATCACGGTCGTGCCGGTGTCCTCACCGCGGGTTGACATGAGAACACCATAGGCGCGCTGACCTCCGTCGACGTCGGGTTCGTGAGTCCCGGCCACACCGTCGGGGAGGCGCGGGGGGACACGCGGGTGCGGACGACGAGGCGGCGCAGCGTACGGCAACCGGACCTCCTCCGCGACTGGTTGCGCGGTCCGCGCCGAGTGGGAGAGTCGGTGTGACACCCGTGCACTCACACCCAACCCATCGGAGGAGTCACATGTCTGACAAGAAATCCGCTGCATCGAAGACGGCCGAAGCGGCCGCCAAGAAGGTCGCCGACGCCGCCGGCAAGCTCGCCGACGAGGTCATCGGCGGCAGAGACGTCGTCCCCGGTGTCCCGGCCCCCAAGCCCCCGTCGCTCGAGGAGCCCACCGACC
>NZ_JADDKI010000272.1:0-7089 GCF_015356725.1 Dietzia sp. SYD-A1 | reverse complement strand
GTACGGGCCCTCGTGGCATCAGTCCGCCGTCCGGGAGAACCGGCCCCGCGCGTTCGAGGACTTCGCGGCCGTCGCCCGGGCCCTCGTGACCACCGGGGTCACCACCCGCGACCAGCTGGGGGCGACCGGCGGATCAAACGGTGGCCTGCTCATGGGCGTCATGCTGACCCGATACCCGGAACTGTTCGGGGCCCTCGCGATCGCGGTCCCGCTCCTGGACATGCGGCGCTACCACCTGTTGCTCGCCGGCGCGTCCTGGATGGCCGAGTACGGCGACCCCGACTCGGACGACTGGGACGATTTCCTGGGCGCCTACTCGCCGTACCAGCACGTCCGACCGGCCACCGAGGGCCCGTACCCCCCGGTCCTCATGACCACCTCGACCCGGGACGACCGCGTGCACCCGGGCCACGCCCGCAAGATGACGGCCGCGCTCGAGGCGGCCGGGCACGAGGTCGCGTACTACGAGAACGTCGAGGGCGGCCACGCCGGCGCCGCCGACAATTCGCAGGAGGCCCGGAAGGCGGTGCTCACGTACGAGTTCTTCAGGCGTCGGCTGCCTCGTCGTCCCCAGGTGGGCTGAGCGCCACCTCCCGGTCCATCCAGGCCAGCACCCGGGCGACCACCTGCGCGGGTGTGCGCGCCCACGTGTTGTGGCCCAGCGCCTCCGGCTCCACCTCGAGGCAGGTCCGGGCGGCGGGGAGCATCGCCAGCAGCCCACGAGCGGCGCTCTCGGGGGCGAGTGGGTCGTCGGCGATCACCACCGACAGCGCCGGGACCGTGACGCGGGTCAGGCCCTCCCGGTAGTCGAGATCGGCGCGCGCCGGCTGCATGTCGCCCCGGGCCGCGAGACGGGACCAGTCACTGATGCGGTCGGCCGGGATCCGACCGCTCGCGCCGAAGAACCGTCCCGGGACGTGTCCCGCCAGCCATCCGATGGTGGGCAGGAGGATCGAGCCCAATCGCAGTCGCCGTCCGATGCGCCGGGGGTACCCGCGGTGGAACGGGGACTGCGCCGCCACCGCCACCAGGCCCACCACCCGGGGATCGCGCCGCGCCAGGTGGTACACCCCGATCTGCGCGCCCATGCTGTGGCCCAGCAGCACCACCCGCCGCGCCCCGAACTCGCGCTGCATCGCGTCCAGCGCGAGCGGAACGTCCTCGGCGGCACTCTCGTGGTACCCGGCCGCTCCCCCGCCGCGGCCGATGCGGTGGGTACTCTCGCCCTGGCCCCTCAGTTCAGTGATCGCCACGTCCACCCCGGCCGCGGCCAACGCCCTGGCCAGCGGCAGGTAATACCTGGCGCCGACCGCGATGCCGGGAAGCACCAGGACGGCGGGCCTGGTGCTTCCCGGGACGGCGGACTCCACCATGAGCAGCGGGCTCGTGCTGCCATCGGTGTGGCGAAGCTCGGTACGGCGCGGGTCGTCCGTCTTGGTCATGCGTACAGTTTGCCAGTGGGCCACCTCCGGAGCTCACCCCAGGGGGGTTGTCTCACGACGTCGTCCGCGGCGGGCGCGGGATCACCCCGCGCCCTGCGTGCGCCGGCCCGGCGCACCGCCTCGACACATGAGGACGGACCCCGCTCCACCGTGGTGGTGGGGCGGGGTCCGTCGGTTCCGGGACCCGAGGTCGCCGGGCGCGTCAGCCGATCAGATCGGGCCGTAGCGCGCGTTCATCGCCTGGGCCATCATCGGCCAGGACTGCTTGAGGTCGTCCTGCCAGTAGCCCCACGAGTGCGTGCCGTTGGGCGCGAAGTCGAACTGGGCCGGGATCTGCAGCTCGGCGAACCGGCGTGCGAGGTTGGCCGTGCAGTACTGCGTGGCCGCCTCGATGATGCCGCCGACGATCGCCTGGTTGGCCAGAGCCGGGATGCTGTTGCGCAGGCGCCAGTTCTCCAGGGATTCGTGCGGCCCGGGCAGGCCGTTGCCGGTGGAGATGAACATGGCCGGAAGGGTGCCGTTGTCGCGCTGGGCGACGAACTTGGGCGCCTGGGCGACCGGGTCGTTGGCCACCCAGCCCGGACCGGGGTAGGGCCCCCACATGTTGTCGAGGTTCGCCCCGCCACGCATGCCGGTGACGATATTGATGAACTGGTAGCCGATCGGGGTCGAGGTCTCGGCACATCCCGAGTACGAGCCGATGGCCTGGAACCGGCCGGGGTGGTTCTGGGCGATCGTCAGGACCGATGTGGCGGTCATGGAGATCGCGGCGAGGCTGCGCTTGCGATTCGGGTAGTTGCCGCCGTACCGGCCCTCGAAGAGGGTCGGGAGCTCCTGGGCGAGGTAGGTCTCGAACGCCATCGGGCGGTCGGTCTCGCGGGCGTAGCGGGTCTGGACGTTGGGGTCGTGGCGCTGCCAGTCCGTGTAGTAGGAGAAGGCTCCACCGATCGGGGTGACGGTCCAGACGTCCTTGTCCGACATGAAGGCCCGGACGTCCGACTGCGCCTGCCAGGTGGCCGAGTCCTCTCCACCACCGGCGCCGTTGACGAGGTAGAGCACCGGCGCGCCGTTGTTCCCGTCACGCGGGCGCTGCACGATGTTCGGGACCTCGATGGCCATCTTGTCCGACCACACCGAGACGATCAGTCGACCGTCGGGGAGCTGGGTCTCGACGACCTTGTTCTGGGCGGTGGCCTTGGTGTACTGGATGTTTCCACCCTGTGCCTGGGCCGTGCCCGTGGCAACGACGGGGACCATGGCCGCGGCGATGGTCGCCGCAGCGACCTTGGTGCCCAACCGACCGCTCTTGACTGAACGCATATTCCGACGCCTAACCTTCTCGTTGTTCACAGACGGACTCGGGCAGACCCGCACTGCACAGCTAACCCGATTCCCAGTAGTCACACAAGACCCACTAAGCACACTCCCGGTGGAAGCGCGCCTGCAGGACCGAGTCTCGCGCCCGCGGGGCACCTATCCGAGGATTCCATACCCGGGCGGCCCGTCGGTAACCGCGGGACCACCCTTGCGGTTCACGTCAACATTATCGACGCCGGCCGGCCCGCTGTTACGGATATGAACAAATTCCTATACAACCTTCGGGGCCCGGGCCTGGGCGCCACACCGATCGGGACACGAGAAAGGGCCCCGGGCACAGCCCGGAGCCCCCATCCCGTTCAGCCGAAAGACTCAGGCCATGAAGCCGGCGTCGAAGGCCTTCTGGAAGTCGCCGCCGAGGAAGTAGCCGATCCCCTTGACGATGTTGTTGGTGTTGCCGACAAGGCCGCCAGCGAGGTCGACGATGCCGTCCTTGCCGAAGATGTCGCCGATGGAACCGAGATCGATGCCCATGATGTTCTCCCTGAGTGCTGCAATCCGGCGAGATCCGGATCAGTGAATGATGCTGAGATCGGCTGCTGTGCGCCGCAGCCGGGGCGTTCGCGCCGGAGCGCTACGGCCGGGGCCTGTCAGGCGGAGACGTCGTCCCCGCCGAGGCTGCCGAGCGCGTCGATGAAGCCGTCGCCCGTGATCGAACCGGTGAAGCCGACGACGCCGTCGATGAGGTTCTTGACCGCGGTGAGGGCGGCGCTGATGGCGCTGAAGTCAGGCATGTGTGTCTCCCTTTGAAAGTGGTGCCCCGGCTCATGGGGCCAGAGTCAGAGTAATCTGAGCGACTCTGATGTCAATTGTGACGTCCGTCTCCCCCCCGCCGAGGTGACGACGAGGCGAACTGAGGCCACCCTTAGTGGTCCAGATCACGGATGCGAGGAAATCCTAACATCCGTTCTCAACTGCGCAAACCATTCAAATGAATGCGCATACGCTGTTGAGTGAGCTTCTCCTCACCAGGGCATGAGCGCACGGGCTGTTCACCCCCGGGACATCTCCACTTTCCGGGCCTCCTCACACACGAATGCGGCCCGCGCGAGGGAGATCGCGCGGGCCGCTCCTCGTGCCGGGGGCATGGCCGCCCCCGGCAGGCTCAGGTCACCACATCATGAAGCCGCCGGCGAGGGCCTCCTCGAAGTCTCCTCCGGTGAAGTAGGCCAGGCCGGAGAAGAGGTCTCCGAACGCGCCGAGGAAGTCGTTGACAAAGCCGAGGGCGTCACTGACGCCGATGAGGGATCCGAACTCGGGGAAGAACATGGTGCACTCCTGGGTCTGCTGGGTGTGTGTCTCTGGAGAAGGTGACTCTGGGATCGGCCGGCGGGATCAGTCGGCGCTGATGCTCGACAGTGCATCGAAGAAGTCGTTCATGCCCCCCTCGCCTCCCAGCGACCCGGTGAATGTGACGACGGCTCCGAGGATGTCGGTGATCCCTCCGAAGAGGTCTGACAGCTGACCGAAGTCGGGCATGGTGTTCTCCGTTCTCGTGCGCTCACGGCGCCCTCTGAGGCGCCTGACAGCGACACTAAAAAGAGACACATGTCCATCACAATGGACGAAACCGCACCTTAACCGCAGATCACAGGCTCTTTACGCGAAGCCCGATAGATGACGTCCGTGTTACGTCCCGCCACGGAAGTGGTGTGTGCGCCACCACGGACGAGGTGGGGGCGAGCAGGCCCGGGCGGAGTTCGCGAAATGAGGGAAAGGCCGTGGCCCGCACCGGAAAGACTCTCCGGTGCGGGCCACGGCCCCACTGCGTGGTCGGGCTGGACTAGAAGCCCATGCCACCCATCTCGTCGCCACCCGGCATCGCGGGCGCGGCGGGCTCGGGCTTGTCGGCCACGACGGCCTCCGTGGTGAGGAAGAGCGCCGCGATGGAGGCGGCGTTCTGCAGCGCGGAGCGGGTCACCTTGACCGGGTCGTTGATGCCGGCCTCCAGCAGGTCCTGGTACTCGCCGGTGGCCGCGTTGAGGCCCTGGGCACCCGGGAGGCTGCGGACCTTCTCCGCCACGACGCCGGGCTCGAGGCCGGCGTTGAAGGCGATCTGCTTGAGCGGGGCGCTCAGCGCGAACTTGACGATCTTCGCGCCGGTGGCCTCCTCGCCCTCGAGGGACAGGCCGTCGACGGCGACCTCGGACTTGACCAGGGCGACGCCGCCGCCGGCGACGATGCCCTCCTCGACCGCGGCCTTGGCGTTGCGGACCGCGTCCTCGATGCGGTGCTTGCGCTCCTTGAGCTCGACCTCGGTGGCGGCGCCCGCCTTGATCACGGCGACGCCGCCGGCGAGCTTCGCGAGACGCTCCTGGAGCTTCTCCCGATCGTAATCCGAGTCGGAGTTCTCGATCTCGGCGCGGATCTGGTTGACCCGTCCCTCGATCTGGGCCTGGTCTCCCGAGCCCTCGACGATGGTGGTCTCGTCCTTGGTCACGACGACCTTGCGCGCCTTGCCGAGCATCGAGATGTCAGCGGTCTCGAGCGAGAGGCCGACCTCCTCGGAGATGACCTGCCCGCCGGTGAGGATCGCGATGTCCTGCAGCATGGCCTTGCGCCGGTCGCCGAAGCCCGGAGCCTTCACGGCGACGGACTTGAAGGTTCCGCGGATCTTGTTGACGACGAGGGTGGACAGCGCCTCACCCTCGACGTCCTCGGCGATGATGAGCAGGGACTTGCCCTCGCCGATGACCTTCTCCAGCAGCGGGAGGAGGTCCTTGACGGTGGAGACCTTGCCCGAGACCAGCAGGACGTACGGATCCTCCATGACCGCCTCCTGGCGCTCGGGATCCGTCATGAAGTACTGCGAGATGTAGCCCTTGTCGAAGCGCATACCCTCGGTGAGCTCGAGATCCAGGCCGAAGGTCTGGGACTCCTCGACCGTGATCACGCCCTCCTTGCCGACCTTGTCCATCGCCTGCGCGATGAGCTCGCCGATCGCCGGGTCGGCGGCGGAGATGCCGGCGGTCGCGGCGATCTGCTCCTTGGTCTCGATCTCCTTGGCGGAGTCGATCAGGTGCGCGGTGACGGCCTCGACGGCCTTCTCGATCCCGCGCTTGATGCCCATGGGGTTGGCACCGGCGGCCACGTTGCGCAGGCCCTCGCGCACGAGTGCCTGGGCCAGGACGGTGGCGGTGGTGGTGCCGTCGCCCGCGACGTCGTCGGTCTTCTTGGCGACCTCCTTGACGAGCTCCGCACCGATCTTCTCGTACGGGTCCTCGAGCTCGATCTCCTTGGCGATGGAGACGCCGTCGTTGGTGATCGTGGGGGCGCCCCACTTCTTCTCCAGCACGACGTTGCGCCCCTTGGGGCCGAGCGTGACCTTCACGGCGTCGGCGAGCTGGTTGAGACCGCTCTCCAAGCCGCGGCGGGCCTCTTCATCGAACGCGATCATCTTTGCCATTGGGTGAATCATCCTCCGGGTGTGGGGTGACACGTATGTGGTCGGCGTCGGCGCCCGCGACGGACGGTGCGGACCGTGTCAGATCCGCGCCTCACCTTGCGACCTCAGTTCAGGTGTTGCTGGCACTCAGGGTAGCCGAGTGCCAAGCGCTTTTCTAGCACTCGCCCCCGACGAGTGCAAAGGGCCCGGGGCACTGTTCGCGACGGGCGAACGACACGCGCGCCGGTGCCCGGTCCCCTACCATCGAGACGCGATCCCGCCCCATCCCCGTCGGAAGGCCACCCATGTCCCCCGAGTCCGCGCCCGTCGGCACCATCGAGAACTCGATCGAGATCGACGCCCCACCCGCCCGGGTCTGGGAGGTCGTCTCCGAGGTCCGCAACGCACCGCAGTGGAGCACCCAGGCGTACAAGGTCGTCGCACTCGGTGGTCGCACGACCGCCGGTACGCGAGCACTCAACATCAACAGGCGTGGTCCGCTCTTCTGGCCCACCACCAGCCGGGTCGTGGAGTTCGAACCCGGCCGCCGGTTCGCCAACCGAATCACCGAGAACACCACCGTCTGGGTCTTCGAGCTCGACTCCCTCCCGGGAGGCCGAACCCGGCTCACCGAGCGTCGCGAGGTCCCGAGCGGACTGACGTTCATCTCGACGTTCCTCACCGAGAAGCTCTTCGGCGGTCAGCCCTCGTTCACCAAGGAGATGGACAGGGGCGTGTCAACCTCCCTGAAGCGGATCAAGGCCCTCGTCGAGCAGGGCTGACCCGCATGTCCGGGGTGGGCGTCGCCGCAGGGGTCCGGGCCGGGATCTCGACGGTCCTCGCGGGCTGCCTCACGGCGACGCTCACCGGGTGCGCGATCTGGAC
>NZ_JADDKI010000271.1:0-10240 GCF_015356725.1 Dietzia sp. SYD-A1 | reverse complement strand
GCTGGACGGCGGCCGCGTCGCCCGCCCGTGTCGCGCCGAGGATCTGACCGCACCCGTGGGCGGGTGGAGCGAGCTCGTCGAGGTGGTCGAGACGCCGTCGGACGAGAGATCCGGCGACCGCATCGGGGAGTTCTTCACCCGGGATGGGAAGCACGCGCGGAGTCGGCAGGGGATGGCATGAGTCCGCACACGGGGGCAGCGCGCCCGGGGTGAGTCCCGCGAGCCACACGCTCGATACCGTGTCGACCACGTCGTGGCGTCCCGGCACGCGTCGGAGTCGGAGCACCTCGGTGATCGCCGACGCTCGCACCGAGGTGAGGGCGTCCACGACTTCACGCGGGCCGGCACCGGGGCGGACCACGAATGCCGTTCCTTCCGTGGGCTCGACCTCTGCCTCGAGGAACCGTTCGGCGAGCTCGGTGGCGTCGAACACCCGGCACGGGACGCCGTGGTGGACCAGTGATCGGCGCAGGCGCTCGGTGGCCCCCGTGATGAGACTCGCGAGGGAGCCCCGCCCCGCGCCGTCCTGGCAGGCCAACGCCAACTCGGAGACGTCGAACCTGAGGAGGAGGTGGACGCGCCGGTGTGAGATCAGCGGCAGCGGACCGACGAGCGAGCCATACACGTCGCCGTCGGGACCCGATGCGGCTCGCCGTCCGTGGACCACGACGTCGATCCCCTCGAGCGACACCCCGCCCTGATCCAGCTGGCGTGCGACAGCGCTCAGCGGGAGCCGTACTCCCCGGAAGTCGGCCGGGTCATCGCGGCCGACCTCTGTGGTCAGGAGGGCACCGGCGGAGATCTCGACTCCTGTCGTCACCACCCGGTGACCCTCGACGCAGCCGACCAGTGAGAAGTCGGGGGAGACGAGGTCCACGACGTCCACGGGGAGACGGCGCGAGCGAGGGCCGCGGACCGAGAGCGGTCGTCCTCGACGACGGACCGTGACCGTACCGGCGACCAGAGTGGCGACGCCGAACTGTATCCAGGGTTGCCACTGCGGAGGGCAGATCACCGCGAGCGCGGCCGAGGAGACGAGGACGACCACGACCGCGGGAAATGCGCGAAGGGTGATCATCGGTCCTCCTCCAGGCCTGGTCGAGGGCGTGGAAGGCCGCCCGGGAAGCCCGGCCACCGGGCCGGGACCGTGGCGTACCCTACCCCCGGAACCCGCCGCCGCGGGGCGTCACAATCGTGGAAGGGACCGGTCCGTGCCGCTGAAGCCGACCACCAGGGCCCAGGTGGATGGACACCGATTCCTGTCTCGCCGGGCCCGTCTCGCGGTGGTCGTCCGGGACGTCCGGATGCTTCATGACCCACTGCGTCGCCAGTCGACAGGGTTCGCGGTCGGTGTGGCCGCCGCCGTTCTCGGCTGCGTCGGTGCCGCGGTCCTGGCTCTGCTCGATCCGATGCCCGACGTGGAACGCGCGGTGATCATGGTGGGCCGGGAGTCCGGCCAGATGTATGTCCGCGCCGGCGACACGGTCCACCCGGTGTTCAATCTCGCCTCGGCCCGTCTGGTGACCGGCCAGCCCGCGGAACCGACAACGGTGCGGGACTCGGATATCGCAGGGACCCGGCGGGGTGGCCTGGTGGGCATCCCGGGAGCACCGTCCGCGTTGCCGGCGCCCCGCGATGCGGGCGGGGTGGCGGCCGTCTCGTGGACGGTGTGCGACGAGGTCGCCGACGCCGACCGAGGTCTCCCCCGGATCGTCTCGACCAGCGTGGTGGCCCGTGACGGAGCGGTGGGGCCCGGTCGCGAGATCTCGCGCGACGAGATCGTCCTGGCGGACCAGGACGGCAGGGGGTGGTTACTGAGGAACGGCACCCGGTCGAGGATCGACCTGGCGGACGGTGACCTCCTGTCGATCCTCGGACTGGACGGCATCGCACCGCGACCGGTCACCGCCGCGTTGATCGACCCGCTGCCGGAGGTCGACCCGGTGGTGCGACCGCAGATCGAGATGGCTGGCAGACCCGTGGACTACGGTTTGGACTCCCTGCGGATCGGGCAGGTGTTCACCGTGGACACGGCCTCGGGTAGGGCGACTTATGTGGCGTTGGCGGATGGTGTCCAGGAGGTCGGTCCGGTGGTGGCCGATGTCATCCGTTCCACCTCGACCGTGGGGCCGGTCGAGGCTGTCGAGCCCGACCGGATGGGCGTTCCGCGATCGGTCGCGTTGGACGTCGACGCCTTTCCCGCGGATCGTCCGACGGTGCTCGCGACCAGCGATTCCCCGGTGTTGTGCGTCCGGGACTCCGGCAGGGAGGGGACCGCGGCCCGTCGGATGACCGTTGTCGCCGGCGCCCCGGCCCCCTCGGAGTCCGAGGCCCGGACGATGGCCGGCGCGGACGGTGGTGGGCCGGCTGTCGACGTCGTCGGGATCCCGGGCGGAGGGATGCTCGTGACGGCGATCGGGCGTGGCACGTCCACTCGTGGCGCGGTCACGACGATCGTCACCGACGCGGGGGTACGGTTCGACGTCCCAGATCAGGAAACCGCTGCAGTGCTCGGGGTGGGTGGCGCCCCGGTTCCGGTGGACGGGGCGATCATCGACAGACTCCCCGCCGGCCCGAGGTTGGATCGCCGTTCCGCTCTGGTCAGCCGGGATGGTCACGACCTCCACTCCGTCGTGGACGAGGCCTCGGGCCCGGTGGGGTGATCGCTAACGCGGTACGACGGCGCGCGGATCCGGTGAGGGTGTCCGCTCGGGCGTGACTTTCAGCACCCGGGCCGGTGGTCGTGGTGGCGGAGGCTTCGGGTTCGGGTCAGAGCGACCACGACCAGGATGGCACCCCCGACGGTGAGTGACCCGGCCGCGACGATCGCACCCGCGCCCGCGCCGGTGTGCCGCGGGTCCGGGGGTGGTGCGGCGATGGTCGTCGACGCGGGCACCGGACGACCGGACCGACGGACCCCGGTGACCGCCGCCACCGGGTCCACCACCCCGTGGCCCACCGCGAAATCGCGGCCGCCGGCGGCGGGGATCGCGGTGCTCTTGATCCGCGCGATCACCTGTCGGGCGGTGAGACCCGGATATGCCTGCCGGACTAGCGCGGCGGTGCCGGCCACGAACGGAGCGGCGAAGCTCGTCCCACTGATGGAGGAACGGGTTCCGTCCCCGTCCACGACGAGGTCCGACACCCCCGCGCCGTCCGCACCGACCGAGCGTAGGTCCACCGCAGGGGCCGCGACATCGACCCACGGGCCCCGGAGTGAGAAGTCCGCGGCGGCCCCGTCCGGTCCCACGCCGCCCACGGCCAGCACGTGATCGTCGTACCAGGCGGGTACCGCCACCGTGAGCGCGTCGTCCCAGCCGTCATCACCGGCTCGTGTGGGGTCGGGGGAATCGGGGTTCTGGTCTCCGCAGGTCTGGCCGACGTTTCCCGCAGCCGCCACCAGGACGACGTCGTGATCGACGGCGGCGTAGCGAATCGCCCCGCCGAGCGTCTCGTCGGCCAGCGGGGTGCCGGCGGGAACGCAGGCGACCTCAGAGATGTTGATCACGCCCGCGCCCGCGTCGACAGCCGCGCGGATCGCCCTGGCGAGGGACGTCAGCGTGCCGACACCTGATCCGACCACGGAGTCGTCGGATGAACGTTCAGTGGTTCTCAGGACACTGCTCGACTGCCGGATGGAGACGATCTCGACGCCCGGGGCGACGCCGGAGTGTCCCGAGTCGTCCTCGATCGCGGCCAGCACCCCGGCGACGAGTGTGCCGTGCGCATCGCAGTCCTCGGTGCCGTCCCGGCCGGGCACGAGGTCACCCGCACCACGGACGCGTGGTAGCCGGGGGCCCGGGTTGACACCGGTATCGATGACGGCGACCACCTGCCCTTCGCCCCTTCCGTGAATCCAGGCCGCGCTGAGGTCGGCGGATGTCGCGGAGGGGGGAGGGGCGGACGGATCGAGGACCGCGGCGGTCGTGCGGCAGGGACCGCCGAACCGCAACGAACCGGGCTCCGCGGCGACGGGATCGATAGGGCCGACCTCCGGCAGGGGGCCGTCGATGGAGGGGCGTTCGAGAGCGACCGCTGACGGACCGCCCGCGCCGAGGGCGGTCAGCATCGCCACGGTGGTGGCGAGGGAGAGCGCGACGACCGGTCTCATCGCTGACGGACGGTCGAATAGACGTCCATGGCCCCGACCGCGAGCGGAACCATCATGCAGATCACCAGCACCTCGATCGTCCCGACCGCACGCAGCACGGCGGGGGAGAGCTCCACCTGCGGGAGCGCCGTCACCGCGATGGCGACAGCAGCGGCGAACGCGGCAGCGGCGGGGACGACGACTCCGATCGGCGAGGTATGCGTGAACGCCGCCCCGATCAGTACACCGGCCGCCAGGGCCAGAGCCGACCCCAGAAGCACATTGGTATGGACCCGATCGGAGTAACCCAGCCCGCGAAGCACCAACATCACGATCACCGCCAGTGCCAGAGGAGCGGACCATCCGGGGGATCCACCGGTGCCGCTCAACGCGATCAGCGCGCCGGCCGTGCATGCGGCGCCCCCAGCGGACAGCAGGCCGGTGAGCCACGAGCGACAGGTGAGGAAGCGATGCCTGAGCGCTGCCGGTGTGGGGAGGGGTGCGTGTCTCCGCAGATCGTCGGGATGCCCCGTGTTCACGTCGCGACCGACGTGGCCGAGTTCGCCGACATCGATGTCCTCCCCGGGAGCCGGGACCGCTGGGATCGGGATGCGGGCCGCCGAGACCGAAACGCCGGGTGCGGCAGTGAGGATGAGCAGGCCCAGGAGAACCACACCGGCCCCGATGGCGTGCACCGGCACGGTGGTGTACGCGGCGACCGTCGCGGAGATCGCCCCCACGGCCGTCACCAGCGTCAGGGCCAGGTATCCCGCCGCGAGACCGTATGACCGACCGGGAGCCGGGCGGAAGACGGTGCACCGCAACAGACCCGCGACCACGGATCCCGCGGTCAGGCCACCCACCACACTCCCCGCTCCGACCGGGGCCGCACCGATGGTGCCTGCCGCGATCACCGTGAACCCGATCGTGGCGGCCGCTGCCACGGCGTGAGTCGACCCGGGGGCATCGAACCGCCGCAGGGTGAGGACCGTCGCGAGTCCGACCGCGGCGAACAGCGCCGCGACCAGAGGGGTCAGGATCCCGTCGGTGTGCCGCCACTGCGTGACGAGCGCGGTGGCAGCGGCCGCCGCGGCCACGGCGATCGCCGCGGTGGCTGTTGCGACGGCGTCGCGGCGTCCCCAGATTCGGGAGCGTGCGACGTCGGGATCGGTCAGCCCCTGGAGAACGTCGTCGAACAGCGGTGCCGGTGTGGGCACGGGCCGGTGGTCAAGCACGAGGATCTCGCCGTCGTGCACGCGCTGTTGGGCGAGTGTCTCGGAGATGGCCAGCGGCCCGCCCGCCAGCCTGGAGAGCTGCCATGACCCGTTCGCGCTGCCGCCCATCTCGGAGTCCACGTCCACGTGCGAGGCGGGTCCCGCGGCCGCCCTTATCCGATCCCGGACCAGGTCGACGACCTCTGGGATCACGGCGACGAGTTCCAGGTGGGCCGGCAAACTCAGGTCGACACGGGTGGTGCGGCACACGATCGACACCCGACGTTGGTCCAGCGGTTCGACGCCGGACGCCACCGCCCGGAGCTCGTTCTGTCCCGTCACCCCAGAATCCTCCACTCGTCCGACTCACCGACACTGTCCTCCCGGTGGGTTGAGGTCCCCGTCGCGACGTGAACTGCCCTAACATCGCGCTTCGACACGGCGACCATTGTCGAATGCGGGGCGTACTCGTGGGGGGCCCTCCTCTGGGACCGGGTGGGGGCCGGCCGGTCTGGAACCGGCCGGAGGACACGACGGCGGGCATCAGGCGGGGCACCAAGCGGGGCATCAGCACGGGAGGAGGGCGCGGATGGGAGACGTGGTCTTCACCCGTGGCGAGCGAGTCGAGCCCCCGGTGGTGCCGACCGGCGAGCTCGAGTTGCAGGCCCCGCCAGGATTGCCCCGGCCCACTCCCCGGCCCCTCGTCCAGATCGTGCTCCCGATCATCCTGGTCGTCGCCGTGGCCGGCATGGTGGTCGTGATGCTGCGGACAGGGATGATGCGCAACCCGATGTTCATTCTCTTCCCGGTCATGATGGCCGTGTCCGCCGTCGGCATGCTCGCCGGAACCCTGTCCGGCGGCAACAAGACCGGCGAGACTGACGAACTGCGCAAGGACTACCTGCGGTACCTGGGGCAGACCCGGGAAGAAGTCCGCGAGATCGCGGCCGCGCAACGGCGGGCCGCGTTGTGGAGGCACCCGGACCCGGCAGGACTGCCCGCGCTGGTGGGGACCCCACGGATGTGGGAGCGGGAGGAGGGCGATGCCGACTACCTCACTGCACGTCTGGGTCCCGGACGACAGTCGCTGGCGACGAGACTGTCCGCGCCCGACACCGGTCCGGTGGACGACCTCGAACCGGTCTCGGTGGTGGCTATGAGGCGTTTCGCCAGAGTCCACTCGGTGGTGGACGGCTTGCCGGTCGCAGTGGAGCTGCGGGCCTTCGCCGTCGTCTCCCTGGACGGCGATGTCGACGTGGTGCGCGCCGCTGCCCGGGCCGCGCTGGCGGGCCTCGCCGTGACCCACGGGCCCGACCGGGTCCGCATCGCGGTAGCCGCGAGCGAGGGGCAGGCACGTCGAGCCTGGGAGTGGCTCAAGTGGCTACCGCACCACGCACATCCGACGTACACGGACGGCGGCGGACGGGTACGACTGACCGAGTTCTCCCTCGCCGGTGTCGAGGCGATGCTGGCCGAGGAGATCGCGGCCCGACCGTCCTTCGGGGCGGGCGCGACGCCTCGGCCGGGGGAGCCTCATCTCGTGGTCGTGGTGGACGGTGTGGGTGTCAACGGCGCGGAGCGTCTGGTCGCGGAGGACGGGTTGGACGGCGTGACCGTCCTGGAGGTCTCCGGGAGTCGCGCCGGTCAGTTACGCGACCTCGCGACGAGGCTCGGGCTGTGTGTCCGGGTCCACGATGACGGCGGCGCCTCGGTGCGGACCGAGTCCGGGCAGGAGTTGGTCGCGCGCGCGGACGCCATGAGCCTTCCGGAAGCGGAGCGACTCGCCATGGCACTCGCTCGATACCGGCCCGCGGATACCGTGACCAACGCGGACGGCTCCACGTCGATGAGGCGCGTCCCGGGCCTACCGGACCTGTTGGGGATCGGGTCGGCGGCCAGGGTCGATCCGGCGGTGGCATGGCGTCGACGAGGTGGACGTGATCGATTGCGCGTCCCGGTGGGTGTGAGCCCGGATGGTGCGCCGGTGGAGTTGGACCTCAAAGAGGCCGCGCATGGCGGGATGGGACCGCACGGACTGTGTATAGGCGCGACGGGCTCCGGCAAGTCCGAGTTCCTCCGCACTCTCGTCCTGGGTCTCGTCGCCACCCACGACCCGGACGCGCTCAACCTGGTCCTGGTGGACTTCAAGGGTGGGGCCACGTTTCTCGGACTCGAGTCGCTGTGCCATGTGGCTGCCGTGATCACCAATCTTCAGGCCGAGATCACCATGGTCGACCGGATGCGGGACGCGCTCGAGGGGGAACTCAACAGGCGCCAGGAGGTGCTCCGCGCGGCGGGCAACTACGCGGGGGTCGGCGACTACGAGGCGGCGCGGGCGAGGGGTGCCCAGCTGGACCCGTTGCCCGCTCTGGTGATCGTCGTCGATGAGTTCTCCGAACTCTTGTCCTCCAAGCCGGAGTTCGCGGAGTTGTTCCTCACCATCGGGAGGCTCGGTCGCAGTCTGCACATCCACCTCCTGTTGGCGTCCCAACGGCTCGAAGAGGGGCGACTGCGGGGTCTCGACAGTCACTTGTCCTACCGGATCGCACTCAAGACGTTCTCCGCGACGGAGTCCCGCACGGTTCTCGGCGTGACCGATGCGTATCACCTGCCCGCCACGCCGGGCGCTGGCTTCCTCAAGGTCGATTCCGGTGATCCGGTGCGCTTCGACGCCGCCTATGTCTCGGGCCCTTACCAGGAGGATCGTCGGCGGGAGGGGGCGTCCGTCGCGGCACCGGTCGCCCGTGCCACGGTGCGACAATTCACGTCCTGGTTCATGCCGGTGGCCGCTCCCGTCCCTCCGGCCAGCGACTCCGTCTCCGATCGAGGGGGCCCGGCCGATCACGCCGGTCGGGACGATCAGGAGGAGGGCTCGAGTCTGCTCGACGTTCTCGTCGGTCGGCTGTCCGGCCACGGGCGACCCGCGCACGAGGTCTGGCTCGCGCCACTGGGTGCCGGAGCCGCCCTCGACTCGGCGGTCGGCAGAGAACCGATGGTCCCGGATGACGCCGACCCGCCGAGTTGGAGCTTTCCTCTCGCGGAGGTCGACCTGCCCTTCGAGCAGCGCCGAGCCATCTGGTCCGTGGATCTCTCCGGGGCGGACGGCAACGTGGCGGTGGTGGGCGGGACGAGGTCGGGCAAGTCGACCGCCTTGTGCACCCTGGTCCTGGCCGCCGCGGCGACGACCGGGCCCGACAGGCTCTCGGTCTACGTCGTGGACCTCGGTGGCGGGGCCCTCCAGTCGATCTCCCCGCTCCCTCACGTCGGAGGAGTCGCCCGGCGCGGCGAGGACGAGAAGGTTCGCCGTACGGTCGCGGAGGTCGACGCCGAACTCAAGCGGCGGGAAGCGGTCTTCCGTGACCAGGGCCTGACCTCGATCGACCAGGCCCGCCGCAGACTCGTCCAGCGTGATGGCCGATCAGTCGCCGAGTACCCCGACATCATGTTGGTGATCGACGGTTGGCAGGCGTTCAGGACGGAGGTCGAGGATCTCGAGCAGGTCGTGCTGGGGCTCGCGGCGGACGGTCTTGCATACGGTGTCCATGTGGTCCTGTCGGCAGCCCGGTGGGCCGACCTCCGGCCGGCGCTGCGGGACGCGCTCGGCACGCGTGTCGAACTCCGGTTGGGCGATCCCACGGATTCGATGATCGACCGCCGCGCGGCGGTGACCGTTCCCGCCTCCCCCGGACGGGGTCTGACCCGGGACCGACACCACATGCTCATCTTCCAACCCAGACTCGACGGGCTCGTCGACCCGGGGGGCATCGCCGACGCCACCGCCTCGGCCTCCCGGCATCTGGCGCAGCGGTGGCGCGAACTCGCGGGTCCGGTCACCGCGGCGCCGGTCAGGATGCTCCCGGAAACCCTGCCGTACGGCCAGCTCGCGAGCCTGGCACGACCGGGACCGGACGGTACCCGTTCACGCGTGCCACTCGGGGTGGACGAATCCGACCTGAAGGTCGTCTACGCCGATCTGGACGCCGATCCGCTGATGTTGGTGCTGGGTGATTCGGAGTGTGGCAAGACCTCCGTGCTACGAGCCCTCACCCGGGGACTGATCTCCGGCAACACCGCGCAGTCGGCGAAGATCATCGTGGTCGACTATCGGCGCACCATGCTCGGCGAGGTCGAGGGCGACCACCTCGCCGGGTACGCCGCCACCGAGACCGCGCTGGCGCCTATGGTCGAGCACCTCGTGGAGATCCTCGAGCAGCGGATGCCCGGGGCGGAGGTCACTCCAGAGGAACTCCGTTCGCGGTCGTGGTGGGACGGTCCTCGAATCCACCTCGTCGTCGACGACCTCGATCTCGTCGTCACGGGTGCGGGAAACCCGCTGACCCCACTGGCCCGCTTTCTCCCGCACGCCCGCGACATCGGGTTCTGCGTCGTACTCGCGCGGCGGTGTGCTGGTTCGTCTCGGGCCCTGTACGACCCCTTCGTCGGGAGGATCCGGGATCTGGGCGGCGCCGGCCTCATCATGTCCGGGAGCAGGGAGGAGGGGCCGCTTCTCGGTGGGGTTCGTCCCACGCCCATGCCGGCGGGTCGGGGCAGGTTCGTCACCCGGAGCGGCGGTGTCCATCTGGTGCAGACCGCACTGGCGTTGCCATGACCCGGGTAGCAGTGAGCCTCGCGGTCGACCTCTCGTGCTCCGGACTCGCGGTGGCGTCGGCGTCGGCGTCGACCGTCCTCTCCCCGTCGGTCACGCCGACCTCGGTACTCGCCGGTGTCTACGGGACAGCGTTGCCCCCGGGGGGCGATCGGATCGAGTGTTCCGATCGTGTCGACTCCCTCGCTCTTAGCCACCCGGACCGGTGTCTGCTCGATCCGGTGGCGAGCACCCACCGCGATCGCACCGAGGTGGCGGGCCTCTCCGTTCCCGTGGACGAACTCCTGGCGGCGCCCGTCTCCAGGGCACTCCGGTGGGGCGGGGCGGGGG
>NZ_JADDKI010000270.1:0-3250 GCF_015356725.1 Dietzia sp. SYD-A1 | reverse complement strand
GGGGTGGGGAGCGTCGCGGCGGGCACGGGCCGGCCCGCGAGGATGCGCCCGACGTGGGCGAACCACGGAGCCGCGACCACCATCCCGGCCACGGCCATCGCCAGGGAGAGTTGCTTGACCGGGACGTCGAAGGTCATGTTGAGCAGAAAGACGACGGCCATGGCCGCGGCGGCGAGGAGGCCACCCAGCCAGGCCGTGCGACGGAAGAGCAGAAGCGCCGCGGCGGTGACCTCGGCCAGACCGGCCAGAACCTGGACCACCGGGGAGAACGCCATGAACCGCCAGAGGAACCCCATCGGGCTCATCTCGCCGAACGCGGTCAGGGCGTCCCCGTAATCGGCGACCCCCATCTGCATGAGGAACACCTTGGGCCACCCGTAGACCAGCAGCACGAGGGCGAGCCAGAGTCGAAGGAGCCAGTGGGCGATCCACCCCGCCGTGACCCACCAGCGCGGGCCGGGGTCAGCAGTCGTGGAGACGGTGGTGGATACACCGTCGACGGAAGGAGGTGTCGACGAGACGGATCCCTGGGTCATGACGCCGATAGTACGAACCCTGAGAACGCCCTCGTACGTCTCAGGGTCTGTCCCGAGGGGGACGATCTCGCCACCCCGCCGGCGCGGCTCTACAACTGCTTGTGCGGAATCCCGTTGATCGTTCCGCCGTCCACCACGAACTCGGTGGCGGTGGCGTAGGAGGACTCGTCCGAGGCGAGGAACAGCACGAAGTTGGCCAGGTCGTCGACAGTGCCCAGTCGGCCCAGGGGGATGGGGATCATGTCGTCCGGGATGCCCTCCGCGATGGGCGTGCGGACGAGACCGGGGTGTAGCGAGTTACAGCGGATGCCGTGCGGTGCGAGTTCGAGCGCGACCGACTTGGTCAGCCCCCGGACGGCCCACTTCGCCGCCACGTACCCGTGCGCCCACGGGGTGCCCCGCATCCCCTCGATCGACGAGACGTTGATGATCGAACCACGCCCGGCGGCGATCATCGCCTCCGTGACCGCCTGGCACCCGTAGAAGGTGCCCGAGAGATTGACGTCGAGGATCTGCTGCCACTTGTCGTGCCTGAACTTGTGCAGTTCGGCGCCGTTGACGATCCCGGCGTTGTTGACCAGCACATCGACCCCGCCCCAGTCGGCGACGGTCTCCTCGACGACGGCCTTCCACTGGTCCGGGTCGGATACGTCGAGGTGACGGTAGCGCGCACTCGCCCCGAGCTCGGCCGCCACGGCCTCGCCCTGCTCGTCCAGCACGTCGGTGAGCACGACCCTCGCGCCCTCCTCGACGAGGCGGCGCGCGTCGGCCTCACCCATCCCCCGCGCGGCCCCCGTGATGATGGCGACCTTGCCCTCGACCCGACCCATGATGACTCCCTCTCCTCGTGAACAACTGTGGTGCTGAGGCCGGTCGTCGGCTCAGCGGGTACCGACGATGCCCGGCGCGCCGGTGAGCGGCAGATCCAGCGTCGTGGTCAATCCCGGCGCCGCGGCCACGACGGCGGGTACGGCGTTGACCACCCTGCCGACCCCGGCGAGGATCGCCGAGTAGTTGTGGTCGCCGTCCGCGCTCTGCGCGGCCAGGTCGAGGACGTACGAGGGCTCGCCGATCACCTCGACGCGGTACGAGTGCCCCTCCTGGACCGCGTACGGCCAGTCCGGCCGCAGGTCGTCCCGGGTCCGGGTGACGTGTTCGACCACGATGGCGGGCTCGCCCGCCACCATGCCGGTGATCTGGAAGCGGAACCCCGCCTGGGTGCCCTCGGCGATGGTGCAGGCCGCGACCTCGTAGGTCTCCGGGGCGGGTTCGCGCTCGACGTGTTCGGTGATCTCGTCCACCTCCACGCCCAACCCGGCGGCGAGCAGGTGGATCGACGCACCCCACCCCGCCGTCAACACCCCGGGCAGGAACAGCAGTGGGGTCTGGTCGAGCGGGGTGCCGAATCCCATCACGTCGACCATCGACTCGGTGGAGTCGTAGGTCGCGTAGTCGGAGAACTCGGTGCAACGGACCTGGCGCACCTCGCGGCAGGTGCCGGTGATCGCGAGCGGGAGGAGGTCGTTGGTGAACCCCGGGTCCACGCCGGTGACGAAGAGGGTGGCACCGCCTTCCAGGGCCGCGGCCTCGAGCTTGGCGCGCGCGCTGTCGGGGACGCCCGCGGCGGGGTTGATGAGCGGAGTGGGCGCGGTGCCCGCCACGTTGATCCCGGCGGCGAGGTACTCGCGGATGTCGCGCGCGGCCTCCACCGGCCGGGTGTCGCTCATCGCGCAGTAGACCACGCAGTCGGGCGCCGCGGCCACGATGTCGGCATGGTCCGTGGTGGCGGTGACACCCGTGACCACCTCGAGACCGGCGAGCTCACCCGCGTCCCGGCCCGCCTTCTCGGCGGAGTGCACCCAGACGCCCACCAGGTCGAAGCGCGGGTCCTCGACCAGCTGGCGCAGGGCGATCGCCCCGGCGTTCCCGGTGGCGATCTGCGCGACCCGGATGGCCATGTGTTCCCTCCCGACGTGAGGCGGCGTGCGGTGGCGCGCGCCTGCTCGCGGCGGACGCTACCAGAGCGTGACGCCTGATCGGGGTCAATTCGGACACGTGACCGGACAGTTGTCCGGTCACGTGTTGGCGGAGCGTCAGCCGATGACGACGCCGCAGGCGATCCGGCTGCCTCCGTCACCGGCCATGAGCGTGTCCTCGTCGGGCCCCTCCGGCGCGTAACGCTCCGGGATGTGCGCGAGGTTGTCCGGGTCCTCGTGGATCATCACGGCCGTGCCGTCGTCGTCCAGCAGGAGCTCACGGTCCAGCCGGTCGGTCAGGGTGGTGATGCGCGCGGTCCCGTCGCCCGCCACGTACAGCGGGGGAAGATCGCCGGCGTGGTCGGGATGGCTGGCCTCGTCGTCCGGACCGACCAGGTGTCCACCGGCCGAGAGGAACGCCCCCCGCTCCTCGGGGTCGTTGGGATTAACACTGTCCGGCTCGCACAGTCCGGTCGTGTGGATGTGCAGGCCGTGGAAGCCGGGCTCCAATCCGGCGGCCTCGACGGTGACCAGGGTCCCGCCGTCGACCTCGACGAACTCCACCGTGCCGAGCGATCCGCCCTCGGGGTCCACGAGGTCGGCGGTCGCGAAGGCCTGGCCGCCCTGCTGCTCATCCCCGCCCCCCGCACCGGCGGTCGTGGCGGCGGTGTCCTGCGGGCTGGCGGCCCCCTCGTCGGCAGGCGACTCCTCCCCTGTCCCGCACGAGGCGGCCAGGAC
>NZ_JADDKI010000269.1:0-4457 GCF_015356725.1 Dietzia sp. SYD-A1 | reverse complement strand
CGAACCCGCCCCATCAGCGGACCTGAACTGGCGTGTTACTGACCCACGCTCCTAGCGAGACCAGCCGACGATTCCCTCAGTGACCCGGAAGGACCCCCATGGCCGTCGACCGACTGCTCCCCAGCGATGAGGCGTACGAACTCATCGACATGACCCGCTCGGTCGCCGACAAGCTGCTCGACCCCATCGCGGCCGAGCACGAGCGGAATCACACCTACCCCGAGGGCCTGTTCGCGCAGCTCGGCGACGTAGGACTCCTGGGGCTGCCCTACCCGGAGGAGTTCGGCGGCGGCGAGCAGCCGTACGAGGTCTACCTGCAGGTTCTGGAGGAATTGGGCGCCCGCTGGGCGGCCGTCGCCGTAGCGACCAGCGTGCACGGACTGTCATGCTTCCCGCTGGCCACCGCCGGCACCGACCAGCAGAAGGCCGACTGGCTCCCCGATCTGCTCGCCGGCGAGCAGATCGGTGCGTACTCGCTCTCCGAACCACAGGCCGGATCCGACGCCGCGGCGCTTCGGTGCCGCGCCGTGCGGGAAGGTGACGAGTTCGTGGTCACCGGCACGAAGTCCTGGATCACCCACGGCGGGATCGCCGATGTGTACAACACCTTCGTCCGAACCGGCGAGGGGTCCCGCGGGATCTCGTGCCTGCTCGTGCCCCGGGACACGGAGAATCTGACGTTCGGCACACCTGAGGACAAGATGGGCCTCAACGGCGTCCCCACCACCACCGCCGCCTACGAGGGCGCCCGCGTCGACGCCACCCGTCTGCTCGGTGCCGAGGGCGACGGATTGCGGATCGCGTTCTCCGCTCTGGACTCCGGCAGGCTCGGGATCGCCGCGGTGGCCACCGGCATCGCGCAGCGGGCGCTGGATGACGCGGTCGCCTACGCGAATGAGCGCGAGGCGTTCGGCAAGACCATCATCGGCCACCAGGGGCTGGGCTTCCTGCTGGCGGACATGGCCGCGGCCGTCGCCTCCGCCCGGGCCACCTACCTCGACGCCGCCCGACGGAAGGACGCCGGCCGGCCCTACTCCCGCGAGGCCTCGATAGCCAAGCTCACCGCCACCGATGCGGCGATGCAGGTCACGACGGACGCCGTCCAGGTGCTCGGCGGCGTCGGATACACCCGGGAGTTCCCCGTGGAGCGGTACATGCGCGAGGCCAAGATCACCCAGATCTTCGAGGGCACCAACCAGATCCAGCGACTGGTGATCGCCCGCGACCTCGCCGGCTGAGACCCCGGGGGCCCTTCACCCCGTGAGCACCTAGAGTTGGCCGTATGCCCTCGCTCCCCCGGTCCTCCAGTTCCGCAACCACCGAGTACGTGGTACTCCTCTCGGAGGACGGCCACCCCATCGGCACCGCGGACAAGGCCACCGTCCACACGACGGACACCCCGCTGCACCTCGCGTTCTCGTGCCACGTGATCGACGCGGAGGGCCGCGTCCTACTGACCCGGCGCGCACTCGACAAGCGCGCCTGGCCCGGCGTGTGGACCAACTCGTTCTGCGGCCACCCCGGTCCGGGCGAGGACCCGGCCGAGGCGATCATGCGACGGGCGGAACAGGAACTGGGTACCCGGGTGGACGGGATCGAACGCGCCCTGCCGGACTTCCGGTATCGCGCGGTCGACGACTCCGGCATCGTGGAGAACGAGATCTGTCCGGTGTACACCGCCCGTATCCGCGCCGACCTGGATCCACGGGCGGACGAGGTCTGCGCCTACCACTGGGCCCGGCCCGAAGACGTCAGGACCGCCGTCGACGCCACTCCGTTCGCGTTCAGCCCCTGGCTGGTGGAGCAGGCTCCACAGATGGCCCTCTACGCCCGGTGAGCGTCGGGGGTCACATCGGGATGCTGATGCGCCCCTCCTCGGCCGCCAGGCCGATGTCACGACGGAAGTGGCCGCCGCCCAGCTCGACGCCGTCGAGGATCCGGTAGGCCTCCGCCCGCGCGGCGGTCAGGTCGGATCCCGTGCCGACGACGGACAGGACCCGCCCCCCGGCGGAGACCAGTCGCCCGTCCGCGTCCCGGGCCGTGCCGGCATGGAAGACCCCCGGCTGTTCGGCGCCCTCGATGACGTCCCCACGGCGCGGCGCGGACGGGTAGTTCTCCGCGGCCAGGACGACGGTCACGGCGGCACCGTCGCGCCACACCAGCGGCGGCAGTTCCGCGAGACGCCCCGTGGCCACCGAGTTCAGGACCTCCCCCAGTGGCGACTCCAACAGCGCCAGGACCGCCTGCGTCTCGGGATCACCGAAGCGACAGTTGAACTCCACCACCTCGGGACCCGAGGCGGTGATGGCCAACCCCGCGTACAGGAGGCCGGAGAACCCACACCCCCGCGACACCATCTCGCGGGCGACGGGCTCACAGACCTCCGAGACGATGCGATCGACCATCCCCGGCGGCAACCACGGCAGGGGCGTGTACGCACCCATCCCGCCGGTGTTCGGACCGCGGTCCCCCTCACCGACCCGCTTGTGATCCTGAGCGGGCAGGAGCGGCACGACCGTCTCCCCGTCCACCAGGCAGAACAGCGAGACCTCGGGGCCGTCGAGGAACGACTCGAGAAGCACCGGGTGGCCGTCGTCCAGGCAGGCGAGCGCGTGGGCGTGCGCGGCGGCACGATCGCCGGTGACCACCACACCCTTACCGGCCGCCAGGCCGTCGTCCTTGACCACCCAGGTGGGCCCGAAACGGTCCAGCGCCTCGTCGAGGTCGGCGGGCGAGTCGACGACCTCGGCGCGCGCCGTCCGCACCCCGGCCGCGGCCATGACGTCCTTGGCGAAGGCCTTGGAACCCTCGATCCGGGCGGCGTCGGACGACGGGCCGAACACCGGGATGCCGGCTGAGCGCAGGGCGTCACCCACCCCTGCCACCAGCGGGACCTCCGGGCCGATCACGACGAGGTCCACCTCGAGTCGGCGGGCCAGCGCGGTGACGGCCGCGGGATCCGTCACCGCGGTGTCGTGGCACGTGGCCTGCACCATGCCGGGGTTGCCGGGCGCGGCGTGGAGCTCCGTCACCGCGGGATCCGCGGCGAGGGCGACGAGCAGGGCGTGCTCACGGGCACCGGAACCGATCACGAGAATGCGCACAGCGACCACAATAGTCGCGCCCCCGGCCCGACGTGACTCCGCCCGAGGTGACCGGGTTCGGCCTGGGAGGCGGGTCGCTATACCGGCGTGTCGGATCGACCTCAGACCGGCAGGTCGGTCGCGATCCCCTCCGGCAACGCGGCCCCGTCCCGAAGTGCCAGCCCCTCCGGTGTGAGCATGTCCGTCATGCAGAGGTCGAGCGTCCGCGCCGTCGCGTGGTCCGCCTCGGTGGTCCGCATCGGCTCGAGGCCGAACATCGCGTGCGAACACAGCCCGTCGATTCCCGCCCACAGGACCCTCTGGTCCCTGACCCGGGTACCCGGGCGGAAGACTCCCGCGGCGATCCCGCGGTCGACGATCTGCTGCAGGATCTCGACGACGTCCCCGGCGGCGAAGGCGACGGTCGCCGACGAGCCGAGCGTCTCCACCATCATCCTCGCCCAGGCGGGTTCCGCGACGGCGAACTCCACGATCGCGATGGCCGCGTTCCGCAGGTCGGTGTAGGCCGCGAGCCCCGGGGCGGAGTCCGCGCCGGCGACCGCGGGCAGGCTCATACGTTCGGCCATCGCCGCGAACCCCCGGGCCGAGACCTCCTCCACCAGCTGCTGTCGATTGGTGAAGTGTCGGTAGGCGGCGGTGGCGGACACGCCGATGATGGGGGCGATCTCCCGCAGAACGATCACCTTCTCCCCCGAGGACCGCGCCCGTGAGATGGCCTCGTTGATGATGGCGTTGCGCAGGTCACCGTGGTGGTAGGACTTCTTCTTCACGGAATCGTCTGCAGTGGCTGCCGACACCTCGATCATCTGCCCGTCCCTTCGCCATCCTCCAAGGGCCCTTCGCCGCTCGTCGCGCGGGTGGCCTACCCGCCATTACACCACGAGAAGGCGCACGGGAGCCGCAACCGGCCGCCGCGGATACGTAGGCTGGGGCCATGACCACGGTATTCAGCAAGATCATCGCCGGCGAGTTGCCCGGGAGGTTCGTCTGGGAGGACCCCGAGGTGGTCGCCTTCCTCACGATCGCGCCCGTCGCGCCGGGCCACACCCTCGTCGTCCCGAGGCAGGAGGTCGACCGCTGGACCGACCTGGAGCCAGGATTGCTCACGAGGCTCAACGAGGTCGCGCAGGCGGTCGGCAAGGCTGTCGTGGGGGGCTTCGGGGCGTCGCGTGCCGGGTACCTCATCGCGGGGTTCGAGGTGCCGCACACGCATGTCCACGTCTTCCCCGCCGAGGACATGTCCGTCTTCGACCTGTCGCGGGCGGATCCCGACACCCCGGCGGAGGTCTCGGACGCGGCGGCCGCCACGATCCGTCGCGCGCTGCGCGACCTCGGTCACGGAGAGTTCGTACC
>NZ_JADDKI010000268.1:0-1149 GCF_015356725.1 Dietzia sp. SYD-A1 | reverse complement strand
AGTTCGGGGGGCGCGCGATCTGGGATGCCGTCGCCGCTCTGCCCACCCGGCAGCGGCTCTGTGTGGCCTACCGGTATCTGGGCGGGTTGCCGTACGCCGAGATCGCCGCGCTCATCGGGGGCAGCGACTCGGCCGCGAGGCGCGCGGCGGCCGACGGAGTGGCGGCCCTGAGACAGACCATGGAGACGACACCGACCATCGAGACGACACCGACCAGGGAGCTGACATGACCGGGGACGACGTGATCGACACACTCCGCGGCGCTTCCGCGGACACGGACCGGCTGCGCGAGCGCCTGGCACGCGAGGCGCAGCGAGAGGGTCTGGTGGACGTGCTGGTCCGGCCAGTCGGCTCACCGATCGGCGGGCTGCTCCTGGCGGCGACACCGCAGGGCCTGGCGTACGTGGCGTTCGAGGGCGAACCCCGGGACGAGGTCCTGGAGATGCTCGCCAGGAGGATCGGGCCCCGCGTCGTGCACGCGGACGGCCCCGCGGCGCCGAACGGGGCCACCGGCGACGCGGACGTCGCACGCGTTCTCGACGACGCCACGGCCCAGATCGAGGCCTACCTCGCCGGGCGTCGTCGCGAGTTCACCCTGCTGCTGGACACCGTCCTGGCCACCGGGTTCCGCGGCCTGGTCCAGCGCCGACTGTCCGAGGTCGGCTACGGTCGCACGGCCACTTACCGGGAGATCGCCACCGCCCTCGACAAGCCCGGGGCGGTCCGCGCGGTCGGCACGGCGTGCGCCACCAACCCGCTCCCCCTGGTGTGGCCGTGCCATCGGATCCTGCGCTCGGACGGCGGCCTCGGCGGATACCGGGGCGGGCTCGAGGTCAAGAAGCGGCTCCTGGCGATGGAGTCGGCCGCGTGACCGCGGGACAGGCCGCCGCGCTCTACGGCGTCTGGGTGATCGCGGTGATCTCGCCGGGGCCCGACCTCGTCGTCGTCCTCCACCGGTCGCTCGCCGGTCGCCGCCACGGTGTCGCCACAGCGGCCGGGGTCGTCACCGGGATCGCGATCTGGCTGGCGGCCGCGTTCGCCGGACTGGCCGCGCTGGTGCGCGTGTACCCGCAGGTCATGACGGGGATGCAGGTGGCGGGCGGGCTGCTGCTGGCGAGTCTGGGGGCGCTCGGACTGCGGGGCTGGTGG
>NZ_JADDKI010000267.1:0-7258 GCF_015356725.1 Dietzia sp. SYD-A1 | reverse complement strand
GACCGACCGTCGGGCCGCACGCCGACGCTGACGGGCCCCGGCGAGCAGGGGACCCTCCGCTCCCGCGGACTCGCCGGCGGCCTGAGGATGTTCGTCCGCCCCGCCCTGGACAAGATGCCGGCTACCGACGCGTCCCTCGGTCGACTTCGCGCGCTGACCTCCGGAGCCGGCCGGGCGGCCGCTCTCGAGACCACCAACGACTGGTCCTCGGACGGTCCCGTGCCCGGGTTGTGGGTGGGTCGCAAGCGGTTCTTCCACTCGGACAAGGTGATCTTCCATATCCACGGCGGTGGCTTCACCTTCGGATCCCCTTGGTCGCACAAGGCCCTCGCCTCGCGGATGGCCAGCGAGACCGGCGTGCCGGTCTTCCTGCCCGACTACCGGCTCGCGCCCGAGCACCCGCACCCCGCGGCCACCGAGGACACCCTCGCGGGCTGGGAGTGGCTGCTGAGCATGGGCTTCCGGGCGCAGGACATCGTGGTGGCCGGGGATTCCGCCGGCGGCAACCTCGCCCTGCAACTCGTGGCCGCCCTCGGCGCGGAGAAGGCCGCGATGCCGGCGGGGGTCGTCCTGCTCTCACCGTGGGTGGATCTGGACTTCACGGACATGACCGCCCGCGACCGCACCCGCAAGGACCCGTTCCTCGCCCTCGGCCTGGCCGAGCTGTGCCGACGCCAGTACGCCCCGGGGGTGGACCCGGACGATCCCGCCATCTCGCCGATCAATCACGTCCCGTCCCCGGACTGGCCGCCGTTCCTCATCCAGTGCGGGGGCGAGGAGATCTTCTGCGGGGGGATCGAGAAGCTCGCCGAGCGGTTCGCCGAACACGGGGTCCGGCACGAGTTCCAGCTCTGGCCCCACCAGTTCCACGTGTTCCAGGTGTTCCACCCCCTCGTCCCCGAGGCCAAGCTCGCGGTGCGCGACATCGGGTCGTTCATCCGCGGGTGCCTGCGCGGCTGAGCCCCGAGGTCGGGCCGTCGGTCGGCCCCGCGGTCAGCCGCACCGCCATACCGTCGGTCAGACCGTGAGCACCAGGCCCGACGTCGGCACCCCGGTGCCCGCGGTGACGACCAGCTTCTCCGCACCCGGCACCTGGTTCACCGAGTCGCCCCGCAGCTGACGCACGCCCTCCGCGATGCCGTTCATGCCGTGGATGTAGGCCTCGCCGAGTTGCCCGCCGTGGGTGTTGAGCGGCAGCCGCCCGCCCACCTCGAGCGCGCCCGGATCACGGACGAAGTCCTTGGCCTCTCCTCGGCCGCAGAAGCCGAGCTCCTCGAGCTGCATGAGGACGTACGGCGTGAAGTGGTCGTACAGCACCGCCATGTCCATGTCCTGCGGACGGAGTCCGGACTGGGACCACAGCTGATCGCCGACGATCCCCATCTCCGGCAGCCCGGCGAGCTCCGGGCGGTAGTACGAGGTCATGATGTATTGATCGGGCCCCGAACCCGAGGCGGCCGCCGCGATCGACACCGGCCGGTGCGGCAGGTCCCGGGCGCGTTCGGGGGTGGTCACGACGATCGCCTGGCCGCCGTCGGACTCCTGGCAGCAGTCCAACAGGTGCAGTGGCTCGGCGATGTAGCGCGAGCTCTGGTGATCCGCGAGCGTGATCGGCATGTCGTAGAAGAACGCGTTCGGGTTGACGGCCGCGTGCGTGCGGTCCACCACCGCGATCCGGCCGAAGTCCTCGCTCGTGGCCCCGTAGTCGTGCATGTACCGCCGGGCGACCATCGCCACGAACCCGGCCGGGGTCGACAGCCCGTGCGGGTAGGAGAACGCGTTGTCCGTCCCGGACGAGTTGACCTGCTGCACCAGGGCCGAGTTGACCTGGCCGAACCGCATCCCCGACCGTTCGTTGAACGCGCGGTAGCAGACCACCACCTCGGCCACCCCGGTCGCCACGGCCATCGCGGCCTGCTGCACCGTGGCGCACGCCGCGCCGCCGCCGTAGTGGATCCGGGAGAAGAAGTTCAGGCTGCCGATGCCGGCGGCCCGCGCCACCGCGATCTCCGTGTTGGTGTCCATCGTGAAGGACACCAGGCCGTCCACGTCCGACGGCTGCAGTCCCGCGTCGGCCACGGCCGCGCGCACGGCCTCGGCGGCCAGACGCAGCTCGGAGCGGCCCGAGTCCTTGGAGAAGTCGGTGGCACCGATGCCGACGATCGCGGCCCGGTTGGCGAGTGACTCGGCCGCGAGGGTGCTCACTGTGGATCTCCGTTCATGTAGAGGGTCGCCGTCGAGGTGACGTGCGCGCCCAACGAGTCCGTGCCGACGATCTTCAGAGTGACCAGCCCGTCGGCGTCGACCCCGGTGACCTCACCGGCCAGGGTGAGCGTGTCGTACGCGTACCAGGGCACTCCGAGGCGCAGCCTGATCGACGTGATCCGGGCGCGCTGACCCGCCCAGTCGGTGACGAACCGCTGCACCAGACCCGTGTCCGTGAGGATGTTGACGAAAATGTCCTCGGAGCCCTTGGCGTGAGCGAGGTCGCGGTCGTGGTGCACGTCCTGGAAATCCCGGGTCGCCAGAGCGGAGGCCACGATGAACGTCGGGGTGCCTTCGACGGTCAACTCGGGCAGACGGTCCCCCACCGCCACCGCGGGCGGCTCGGCCGGGCAGATCACTCGATCACTCACTTCGACTCCTCCCGCTCGGCGCTCGCGTGCTCGGTGGTCTCGCGGTCGGCGACCGGCCGCCAGGCGTACAGGGTCCACGGCTCGGTCCCGAAGGCGGCGTCCTCGCCGGGGTCGCCCGGCATGTCGAGGAACTCGACCTCGACCGGCATCCCGATCGTCACCTCGGCCGGGTCCACCTCGCGCAACTCACCGAGCATCCGCACCCCCTCCTCCAACTCCACGAGGGCGATGACGAACGGGAACCGGGTGCGTCCCGGGACGCGTGGGGCGTGGTGGGTGACGAAGCTGTACACGGTGCCGCGACCGGAGGCCACGACGTAGTCGGTCTGCTCGGACCTGCCCTTCCACAGCGCCGGGACGGGCGGGTGCTGCAGCGAGCCGTCCTCGAGTGTCTGGATGCGCAGTTCGTGGGCGCGGACGCCGTCCCAGAAGAAGCGCGTGTCCTGCGAGACGGACGGGCGCATGACCTTTCCCACCACCAGGTCGTCCGTAGGGGCCCCGGAGCTCGAGACGATGCCGGCGGGCTTGGTAGCGGGCTCGGCGTCACGGGCGGCGGGGCGGAACTTGAGGATCCGGAAGTCCATCTCCGCCACGAGCTCGTCACCGACCCGCCAGTAGTTGCGGGTGGTGAAGAACCAGCCCTCCCCCAGGCCCGTGGTCTTGGGTCCCACGACGTCGGTGAGCACCGAGGAGATGGTGACCTCCTCGCCCGGACGGGTGTACCGGTGGTAGGTCGAGTCGCAGTTGGTGGCCACCACCGAGGTGAAGCCCTCGGCGTCGAGGATGTCGGTCATCCGCCCCAGCGGGTCGTCGGCCTCCCGAGCCTTCCCCAGACCACGCATGGTCCACACCTGCGCCATCGCCGGCGGGGCCACGAGGCCACCGTGGCCGGCCGCCCCCGCCGCGGCCTCGTCGGTGTAGATCGGGTTGACGTCACCGATCGCCTCGGTCCAGTTGCGGATCATCGGCAGGTTGACGGGATCTCGGCCCGTCCTGGGTGCGCTGCCCCCGGACCGGCGCACCTCGTCGGCGGCGGCGAGGATGCGGTCCGCCTGCTCGTCACTCATGGATGTCCTTCTCGTTCGGTGGTGGACGTGGCCGGATCGGGCCGCCGTCAGCGGGCGGTGCGGGGCATGCCGAGGCCGCCCATGCAGGTCAGTTCGCGCATGACCTCGTTGACGCCTCCCCCGAAGGTGATCACGACGTTGCGCTTGTTCATCATGTCGAACCACCGCTGGAGCTTCGCGGTGTCGGGATCGGTGGGGTCGCCGAAGCGGCCGAGTAGTTCCTCGATGATCCGACCGACGTGTTGGATCCTCTCGGTGGAGAACACCTTGGACGCGGCCGAGTCGCCCATCGACGGGTTCTCCCCGGCGGAGGAGACCTGCCAGTTGAGCAGTTCGTTGAGCCGGACGAACGCGAAGATCTCGGCGAGCCCGCGACGGACCTCCGGCCGGTCCAGGTGCCGGACCCCGTCGGCCCCGGTGCCGCGGGCCCAGCCGACCAGCTCGTCGTAGTACCCGCCCGGTCGGCCGGACGGCGCCAGCATCACGCGCTCGTGGTTGAGCTGGGTGGTGAGCATCTTCCACCCACCGTCGACCTCGCCGACGACCATGTCCGCCGGGACGCGCACGTCCGAGTAGTAGGTGGCGTTGACGTGGTGGGCGCCGTCGCAGGTGATGATCGGGGTGTACGAGAACCCGGGGTCGGTGGTGTCGACGATGAAGATGGTCAGTCCGCGGTGCCGGGAGTCCGGGGCCCCGGTGCGGGCGGCCAGCCAGATGTAGTCGGCGTGATGGCCGCCGGTGGTCCACATCTTCTGCCCGTTGATGATCCAGTCGCCGGTCGCCTCGTCGCGCCTGGCGGTGGTCCGCAGCGCGGCGAGGTCGGTACCGGCGTCGGGCTCGGAGTAGCCGATGGCGAAGTGGATCGAGCCGTTGAGGATGCCGGGGAGGAACTTCTCCTTCTGCGCCTCGGTACCGTATTTCTGCAGGGTCGGGCCCACGGTCTGCAGCGTGACCGACGGCAACGGCACGTCGGCGCGGGTGGCCTCGTTGGTGAAGATCAACTGCTCGATGTGGCCGAAACCCTTACCGCCGAACTCCGTGGGCCACCCCACGCCCAGCCACCCGTCCCGGCCCATCCGCTCGATGATCTTGGCGTAGGTGTCGCCGTGGCGGGTGGTG
This sequence comes from Dietzia sp. SYD-A1, assembly GCF_015356725.1. NCBI lineage: Bacteria > Bacillati > Actinomycetota > Actinomycetes > Mycobacteriales > Dietziaceae > Dietzia > Dietzia sp. SYD-A1. The sequence continues at coordinate 2,436 of NZ_JADDKI010000267.1, read as the reverse complement.
GCGATGTCCGCCGCCTCCTCGGGCGAGATGAGCGTGGAGAAGTACTCACGGAGCTCGGCCTGGAGGGCTCGCTGGTCTGAGGTGAGGTCGATGAATGTGCCATCCGGCGCCGCTCCGGCGTCGGCGTCGGTCGAGGCGGGTGCCACGTACTCGACGGGGTCGGACGCCACCGCCGACGCGAGGTCGTCCAGGTGGTACTGCGCGCCGCCGACGAAGCGGGCCAGGTCCTTCACCGCCGACGAGTACCGGAACATGGGGTAGGTGATGTCCACCCCGACCCCGCCGTGCAGATGGTGCAGCATCTGCACCGCTCGCGGCCCCTCGGTGGCCAGCCAGTAGGCACCGATCGCGGGATCGGTGGCGTAGCGGTCCGCCGGGCCGGTGAGCCCCTCCGAGACCCGCCAGGTCACCGACTGTGAGATCACGTGCAGAGTGCGCGAGATGATGTAGACGTCGGCCAGCTCCTGCTGGACCGCCTGGAACGAGCCGAGCGGCTTGCCGAACTGCACACGCTGCTTGAGGTAGTCGGCGGTCATGTCCAACGCGCCGGAGACCAGGCCGTCACCGTGGGCGATGCACGCCGCCAGGACGAGCCGTCGGAACTCGTCGAGGACCGATCCGTCCCCCGGGCCGCGGAGCACGTCGTCGTCGACCGGTGTCGCCTCGAACCGCATCGCGTACTCCGGCACGCCGAGCGACCCGAGGGTCGGGGTCAGGGTGACCCCGGGGGCGTCGGGGGCGACGACGACGAGGGCGGGCGTTCCCTCGGCCGTGGACACCGGCACCAGGACGGATCGGGCCTGGGCGGCGTAGCGGACCGCGGTGACGGTGCCGCTGATCGTCCCGCCGTCGAGGCGCACGGTGGGTTCGAGCGGGAGCGGGCTCCCGGGCTCGGCGAGGGCGGCGGTGAGGATGCGGCCGTCCTCGACACCCTCGAGCAGCGCCTTCTGCTGGTCCGCGGTGCCGAGGGCGACGATCGGCATGACGCCGAAGCCGAGGGTCTCGAGCGCGGGGATCACCACGCCGGACCGTCCGACCTCCTCGAGGACCACGGCGATGTCGGCCACCGAGAGGTCGTCACCGCCGAGCGCGGCGGGCAGGCCCAGCGAGAGCAACCCCGACCCCGCGAACGCGGACCACAGCCGCTCGTCGTAGCCGGCGTCGGAGACTCCACGGCTGGGCAGCGCGGTGAGCAGCTCGTCTGCCGGGGCGGCCGTGGTCAGTGCGCCGGCCACGGCCTCGGCGACGGCGGCCTGGGTCTCGGTACGGGTGAAATCCACGTCAGATCAGTCCTTAGTCGAGAGGGGTTCAGGCACGGGTCGGTCAGTCCCTGGGCAGGCCGAGGATGCGTTCCCCGACCACGTTGAGCAGCACCTGCTCCGTGCCGCCGGCGATCGACAGGCAGCGGACCATGAGGAACTTGCGCCCCTGCTCGGTGAACTCGACCCCGCCGGTACCGGTGAGCTCGAGCCCGAACTCGGCGATGTCCTGGCGGTGGCGCACGCCCACGATCTTGCGGACGGAGGACTCGGCGCCCGGGCCGGAACCGGAGAGGCTCCGCAGCGCGGTGCGCAGGTCGAGCAGGCTCCCCACCACCCCGTCGGCGACGTGCCTGCCGAGCTCGTCCAGGACCAGGGCGTCGTCCTGGGCCCCCGCCGCGCGGATGAGTCCGATGATCTCCTCGGCGGCCTCGCCGAGCGAGGAGCCGCCGCCCATCGCCACACGCTCGTTGGCCAGGGTCGTCCGCGCGATCTTCCAGCCGTCGTTCACCTGTCCGACCTGGAACTCGTCGGGGACGAACAGGTCCTCGAGGTAGACCTCGTTGAACAGCGCCTCACCGGTGATCTCACGCAGTGGCCTGGTCCGGATGCCCTCGGATCTCATGTCCACGAGGAAGTAGGTGATGCCCTTGTGCTTGGGGGCGTCGGGATCCGTGCGGGCCAGGCACATGGCCCAGTCGGCCTCGCGCGCCAGGGAGGTCCACACCTTCTGGCCGTTGATCCGCCACCCGCCGTCGACCTTCTCGGCGGTCGCGCGCAGCGCCGCGAGATCGGAGCCGGCGCCGGGCTCGGAGAACAGCTGACACCACCTGATCTCGCCGGCCATGGTGCCGCGGACCAGCCGGTCGGCGTGCTCGGGTGCGGCCTGCAGGATGGTCGGCACGGCCCAGCCGCCGATGGTGATGTTGTGGCGGCTCACGCCCGCGGCCTCGAGCTCCTCGTCGATCAGGAGCTGTTCGGCGGGCGAGGCCCCCAGGCCCCACGGCTCGGGCAGGTGCGGCATGAACAGTCCGGTGTCCGCCAGGGCCCGCTTGCGCTCGTCACCGGAGACCGCCGCGACCGTCGCCACCAGGGCCCTGATCTCCTCGCGACGGGATTCCAGACCCTCGACCTCTGACAGGTCGATCTCGAGGTGTCGCCGAGCGCCGGCCAGGGT
>NZ_JADDKI010000266.1:0-10034 GCF_015356725.1 Dietzia sp. SYD-A1 | reverse complement strand
GGCCCGGTGGCAGTGGCGGTGTCGGACCCCGGGGCGGTGGCGGCACCCGCGTCGGGCCTCTGGTCGGGCGACTCGTCCCCGTGGTGGTCCTGCTCGGCGCCGGAGCCGATCCCGGCGCGGGTCGGCCCGGTGTGGCCGGCCAGGCGACGACGTGCCGGGTGGCCCCCGGGCTTCGGGGTCCTCTTGATGGGTGGCATCAGCCGTTCCCGTCCTTTCTCATCGGCCGGCGGAGGTGGTTGGCGCGGTGGTCGTCCCCTCCTGCGCCCCGGAGTCGGCGGAGTCCTCCTCGGCGGAGTCGTCGCCGGCGGCGTCCTCGTCACCGGCGTCGGGCACCTCAAGTCCCTGCACCGACTGGCTGGACGAGCCGACCGGCACCGTCACGCCCACCTGGTTGACCGCATTGGCCTTCCACTCGTCCTCGACCCGGGTCAGGTCCACCCGCATCGCCTGACGACCGGTGATGTCCTCCTGGCCCTCACGCTCCGAATGGGCGGTGAAGACCACCAGGACGGCGGCGGTCCCCTCGTCCAGGTCCAGTTCCTCCACCGCGGTGTGCGAGACGGTTGCCGTGGTGACCGCCTTCTGTTCGATCACCCGGGTACGCACATCCTCCGACCACTGCTCCTGCTCCACGAGGAAATCCCCCGTCGAGGCCTCCGCGAGCATCTGGAGCGAGTCGTCGACGTTCCGGTGATCGAAGCTGAACGCGTTGATGATCACCTGCGAGGCCACCTCGGAGACGGCGTCCCGCTCGGTCGCGACGTTCTGCGCGGACCGGGCCTCGGCGTAGCGGACCCCGGACACGGCCAGGGTCGCCAGGCCCGCGACGAGGACGAGCACCGAGACGACCACCAGCCACGTCGGGACGCTCCTCACCTCCCCGACGCCCTCGGTGCGGCCGTCCGCGCGACCATCGGTGTTCTGCGCACTCATGGGCGTGACGCTACCGGAACCCCCGGGCACCGGGCCGCCGCCCGGTCCCGCGGTCACCGGGGGATCAGTCCCTGGAGTACCGCGAGCTGCTCGGCGGCCACGGACAGGTTGAGCCGGTCGGGGTCGACCTTGGGCTTGGTGTCCCAGGGCTGGGACACCTCCGGGCTCGCGTACTCCACGCGATCCGCACCGCGGACCGCGGTGGGGCTGCCGAAGGGCACGGTGCAGCGCGCCTCGTAGTTGGGCGGGAAGTTCTGTTCCTGGGGGTCGAACGACGGGTCCTGCGCCTTGATCTCGTTGATGATGTCCCACGTGCCCTCGTAACCCTGGGTGCACGGGGTGGGGTTGTCCATCTCCAGGACCAGACCGAAGTGGATGGTGCCGTCTCCCGGGGCCACCGACAGGCCTCCGGCGCTCAGGGCTGGGAGCAACTGCAGCAGCACGACGAAGGACGGGGCGAGCGGGTCGACCGTCTTCATGGTGGTCGACAGGTTGCCGAAGGTCCGCGTGAGCGGCTCCCCCGAGTTCTCCACGAGGAATCGCATCTCGTCCGCGAACTCCGGCCCGGTGTCGATGAGCCTCTCGAGATCCGAGTCGGAGTCACGCAGCGCTTCGGTGACGGTCCGCAGATCGCGGGAGAAGCTGACGATCTCCGTGGACTGGTCGGCCTGCGTGTCGAGCACCGTGGCGCCGTCCCGGATAAGGGTCTGGAGCTGGGGCATCGTGCGGATACCGGAATCCGCGATGCGGATCAGTGAATCCGAGAGTCGCTGCAGCTGCGGCCCCCGGCCCTGGAACGCCCTGCCGAGTTCGTCGACGGTCACCTCGAGGTCGTCGAGCGGGACCGACCGTGACAGCTCGTCGACCGACGCCAGCAGGTCCTCCACGCGGACCGGCAGCGCCTCGGTACCGGCGGAGATCACGTCCCCGTCCTGGAGGTAGGGCTCCGAGAACGTGTTGGGCCGCAGGTCGACGTACTGCTCGCCGATCGCCGACCGGTTGGCCACCACGGCCACGGTGTCCGCGGGGACCTCGGGGGCGCTGGAGTCCATGTCCAGCTCGACCCGCACCCCGTCGTCCGTCAGCGTGAGCTCACCGACGCGTCCGACCGGGGTACCCCGGTAGTTGACGGCGGCGTTGGTGAAGACCCCGCCGGTGTCGGGCAGGTCCAGGTACACCCTGTACTGGCCGATGCCGAGCAGCGAGGGCAGACGGACATAGTTGGCGCCCACGTAACTGATGCCCAGGGCGGCGATGAGGCCGAAGACGATGAGCTGGGTTTTCAGCGTTCTGCTCATTGATATCCGGGCTCCCCTGGTTCTGGAAGGTACGTCTCGGAGAACTCCGAGGTACCCGGTGCGGGCCTGGGCACGACCGCCCGGTCCATGATCGGCGGGACCGGCAGCAGTGGCAGGACGATGGTGGTGCGGCGATCAGGACCGTTGCCGCCCACCCAGGGGTTACCCGGGTCCACGTTGTACGGCCCCCTGGTCGTGGTCGGCCGGATGGGCACGGGGTCGCCCTGGTTGGCACCGAGGTTGCGCAGCGTCTCCGAGATCGTGGCGTCGACCGAGAGGAACAAGTTTGCCGACCCTCCGACGGTCGCCGTGATGGAGGCGTCCGGGAACGGGAAGGTGGGGACGAAGCCGGTCAGGTCGATGAGCTCGGGGGTGGACTCCCCCAGGTACTGCAGGACCGGCCGCAACGCCCTGAGGTCGGCGATGAGGTCCTCCCTGCTGGTGAGCAGGATGTCCGATCCCACCTCGCCCAGCGCGTCGACACGGCGCAGCATCTCCACGAACTGGGGACGCTGCTCCTCGAGCACCGCGACACCGGCGGGCAGCTCGTCGAGGGCCGCCTGGATCTGCTGCCGCTGGTCGTTCGCCCGTGCCGTCATGAGGTTGACGCCCTCGAGCGCGGCGGTGATGCTGTCGCGCTGCCGGTTGAGCCCGGCGATGAGCTCGTCCGCGGAACGCAGCGTCTGGGTGAGCCCCTCCTCGCGACCGTCGGTCAACGCGCGCAGCTCGGCCACGATGGGCTGGATCTGGTCCACTCCCCCGCCGTTGAGCAACAGGGAGAGCGCGCCGAGCACCTGCTCGATGTCGGTGGCGGTCCGCGTGTCGGCGGTCCGGATCACCGCGCCGTCGGTCAGTTGCCCGGTCGGTTCCTCGTCCTCGGGAGGGGTGAGTTGGACGAACTTCTCCCCCAGCAGGTTGGTCTGCTGGATCGAGGCCTCGACGTTGGCGGGCAGTCCGAGGTCGTCCCGGAGGACCACGTCCACCTGCGCCGTCCACCCGTCCTCGGCCAGCGAGACACCCGAGACGCGACCGGCGTCCAGGCCGTTGACCTTGACCGAGGACTGCAGGACCAGGTCCAGCACGTCGTCGAACTGGATGGAGACGGTCATCGGGTCGTCACCGACGTCGGCGCCGCCCGGGAGCGTGTAGTCCTGGAGGTCGGTCGAGCACCCGGCCGCGAGGGCAGCCACGACGGCGGACGCGCCCACGGCACGGACCGCGGTGCCACCGATCCTGAACCGGTGTCGACTCATCACCGTCCTCCTTCGGAAGCGGGGGTCATGGGCCATCCGCGGTTGCCCTCCACGGTCCCGGGCACCGGGATGGACTGCTTCATCTCACCCGCGAGAATCCCGAGGGGGAGGTCGGGGTTGGAGGCCCTGAGCTCACGGTTCCGTTCGGGTGCCAGCGCCTCGCAGGCCTGGATGTCCGCGCGGCGGAGGTTGTCGAGTTCGCGGAGCATCTCGTCCCCGGGGTTGAGGCGGCCCAGGGTCATGATCTGGCACAGGATTCCGGCCGGGTTCTGCTTCTCCGGGATGTTCGGCCGCATCGAGAGGGTCCCCGACTCCGAGTCGTAGGCACCGATGAGGTTGGCCAGGGCCAGCGGGGCCGTCTTGAGGATCTCCTCGATGTCGCCGCGCTGGTCGGCGGTGATCTGGCTCAGCGTGGCCAGTCGGTCCGCGTTGGAGCGGATGGAGTCCTGGTTGTCCCGCACCAGCCGCGCGACGTCGGCGAGCGCATAGCTGAGCTCGGCCAGCGCACCCTGGAGGTCCTCCCGTTGGCCCGCCACCGTCTGGTTGAACGATGCCATCTGGGTGTTGAACTGCCTGACCTGCGCGTCGTTCTGCGCGAGCATCGTGACGAACGACTGGAGGTTGACCACGGTCTCGCTGATGTCCTGACTGGAGTCGGCCAGGGTCGTGGCCGCACGGGACAGCTCGTCGATCGACCGCCCCAGGGCGGCGCCGTTGCCGCCGAGGGTCTCGGCGGACCGGGTGACGAACCTGTCGAGGGCGCCGTCCCTGTTCGCGCCATCCGGCCCCAGCGCCTCCGTGAGGTCCTGGACCGAGGCGTAGAGCTTGTCCACCTCGACGGGGGTCGCGGTCCGTTCCAACGGGATGTGCGCCCCGGACTCCATCGTGGGCCCACCGGAGTAGGCGGGCATGAGCTGGATGGTGCGGTCCGGGATGACCGACGGGGTCACCTGCACCGCCTTGGCGTCGACGGGGACGTCGATGCCGCGACGGACGTAGAGCGTGACCTCCACCGTGTCGCCCATCGGGACGACCTCTTCGACCGAGCCCACCGTCACACCGAGGATCCGGACGTCGGTGCCCTGGGAGATACCCACCGCCGACGGGAACGTCGCGGTGATGACGGTCCGGCCCATCCGGGTGACGGTCAGGTAGGTCACGGTGACGATCGCCACGACGACGACGAGGAGCAGCGCGACCAACCAGTACGGCAGCTTCTTGTGCATCAGTTGATCCCACTCTGTCGGGCCGGCGCACGGGCACCGGGATAGAAGGGCGGCTCGGGGATGCCCGGCGGGATGAGGTTGGTGACCACCGAGTCGAACCACCTGCCGGTGCCCAACATATTGGCGTAGAGGCGATAGAACGGCGCGAGGTTGTGGATGGACTTCTTGAGGTCCTCCTCGTGGTCGGTGAGCACCGACAACGCGGAATCCAGGCTGTCGAGGGTCGGGCCGAACTCCGCCTCGGTGTCCGCGACGAGGAGACGGAGCTCCGCCGACAACCCCCGGGTCGACGCGAGGACGAGCTTGAGGGTCTCGGCACGCTCGTTGAGCTCGCCCAGCAACTGCCCGGTCCCGATGATCAGTCGACGGAAGTCGTCGTTCCGCTCGGCCAGGATCTCCGAGCTCGTCCTGGTCGCCTCGAGCAACTGACGCAGCTCCGCGTCGCGGGTCGAGATGGTCTGGGACAGTCGCGCCACGCCGTCGACGGCGCCGCGGAACTCCTCGGGCGAGGCCTGCATGGCGTCGGTGAGCGTGTCCAGACTCTCCGCGAGCGCGGCGTCGTCGATCTGCTCCAGCGTCTCGGCGGCGGAGGAGAAGGCGGTCACCACGTCGTAGGGGGCGGTGGTGCGCTCCAGGGGGATCGGCTCCGAGCGGTCCAGCTCACCGGTGCCCGCGGGGACCAGCGCCAGGTACTTCTGGCCGAGTACCGTCTTGATCTGGATGCTGGCGCGGGTGTCGTCCCCGAGCCAGGCGTCCTTGGCCCGGAACCCCACGACGACCTTGTCCCCGTCGAGCTCCACGTCGGTCACCACGCCCACCTTGACGCCGGCCACGCGGACCTCGTTGCCGTCCGTGAGACCAGCCGCCTCCGAGAAGTACGCCTCGTACTTCGGTCCCGCCCCGACGATCGGCAGGGAGTCGAGCATGAACGACCCGGCCGTGAGCACCAGGATCACCACGACCCCGATCACTCCGATGGTCGCGTTTCCGACCCGGGGTTGACCCGGCGTCCGCTTGCTCATGGGATCCCCCCCTCGTGGCACCGTGGCGCGACGTTCGTGTACACCGTGTGGTTGACGACGGGCCCGCCGCTGGGCAGCAGGTTGGGCACGTTGTTGCCCGGACCGTGCACCACGTCGAGTCCGCACAGATAGAACTGGAACCAGGACCCGAAGGACCCCATACGGATGAGGTTGTCGGTCTTGACCGGCATGTTCTCCAGGACCTCGCTCAGCGTCCCCCGGTTGGCGTTGATGTTGTCGCTGATCAGCTTCAGGTGGTCGAGCGATTCGTCCACGGCCGGCCGGGTCGCGGTGACCACGTTCTCGGCCGAGGACGTGAGGTCGGCGATCGAGTCCAGTGAGCTGCCGATCGCATCGCGTTCCTGCGCGAGTCCCTCGACGAGCTGCCTCGTGGTCACCACGAGCTGCTGGAACTGCACGTCGCGTTCGTTGATGGTCTGCAGGACCCGGGTGAGGTTGTCGATGACCTCCCCGATCACCTGGTCGCGATCGGCCAGGTGGTTGGTCAGCTCACCCGTCTGACGGACCAGACTGGTCACCGTCCCGCCCTCGCCCTGGAGGACCCGGATCAGGGAGTCCGCCAGCGCGTTGACGTCCTCGGGCTGCAGTGTCGTGAACAGGGGGCGGAAGCCGTTGAACAGTGCTGTGAGGTCGACCGCGGGCGTGGTGTTCTCGATGCCGATCACGGTGCCCTCGGGCAGCTCCGGCTGAGCCGGTCCGGGTTCCCGGGAGATGTTCATGTACCGCTGGCCGATCATGTTCCGGAAGCGGAGCGTGAGGTGCGCGTCCGCAGGGAGGGTGCGGTCCCCGGACAGGGTGAAGTGCACCAGGGCCTGGTCGCGGTCGTGGACCTCGAAGTCGTTCACGTGACCCACCACGACGCCCGCGATCCGGACGTCGTCGCCCTTCTCCAGCATGGTCACGTCGGAGAAGACGGCCGAGTACTGGGTCCCCTCCTCCCGCGTGCCGCCGCGGATGGTCGTGGCCAACACCGTGCTGAGCATGACGGTGACGACGATGAACACGGCGAGCTTGATGAACGAGCCGAGCAGTCCACCGCGGAACAGCGCTTTGACCTTCGCGTTCATCGGAAACTCACCTCCGCCCCGCGCAGCGCCGGGGCCCCGATCCCGCCGATCCACGCGGGGATGTCCGCCGCGTCGCGATCGGTGGCGACGCCGTACACGGTGCGCACGGTGTCGGTCTCGAGCGGGGAGCCCGCGTAGGCCATCGCCATGACGTCACGGTCCCGACCGGCGGTGACGGTCGAGGGGAACGGGAGGTTGGGCTGCTCGGGGACTGCGCGTCCCGGTGCCGCCGGCACGGATCCGCGGGTCCGCAGGGCGGGCACCGGGCCGTCCTGGTCGAGCGGGTTGGGCAGCGTCGGGATGAACTCCGGCCCGGGGTTCCTGGTGGGCGTCTGATAGGACCCGTCGGCGATGGCGCCGCCGGGTGCTCCGCCGAAGATCTGCGGCTCCACGGCCGGGACGTAACACCTCGGGCCCCGTGTGTCGAAGAACCGGGGTTCGTCCTGATTGGGCACGTAGCGTCCCTTGGGGTTGACGACCTCGATCGTCACCCGGATACCCGGGTTCGGGGTTCCCACCCCGAGGATCGCGTCGGAGCGGTCGAGCGCGGTCATGAAGTTCTCCACGGTGCACGGCAGAGCCGGGGAGTACTCGGCGAGATACTCCAGGGACGTCCGTGAGTCGATCGCGAGGGCGATGAGATCGGAGCGGTTGGCGGCGAGGAATCCGGTGAGGACGTCGGCCGAGGAACTGATCCGCTGCAGCCCGTCCGCGATGTCGGTGCGGCGCTGGATCACCGTGTCCCCGGTGGTGCGCAGCGCGTCGAGGGCGTGGATGAGGTCGGGCAGCGCCTCGGAATAGGTCTGGGAGAAGGTCGCGAGATCCTCGAGACCGGACTCCAACGCGGGCATCTCCTCGGAGATGCCGTCGAAGACCCGCCCGATCTCCACGAACCCGGCGCCGATCTCGTCGCCACGGCCCGCGAGCGCCTGGTTGATGGCACCGAGCGTCCCGGCCAGCTTCTCCGGCGGGACCGCCTCCAGCACCGGGAGCAGTCCGTCGAGGACGCGGCCGAGCTCGATCGCGTTACCGCGGGTGTCCTGCTCGATGGTGGCACCCGGTGCGATCGTCCCGACGGGCTGCTCGGGGAATCCGAGGGCCACGTACCGCTCGCCGAAGAGCGTCTTGGGCAGCAGACGACCACTGATGTTGGCCGGGAGCTGGTCCACGAACGCGGGGTCGAACTCCATGTTCACGCGGACGCGCTCACCCTCGGGCTCGACGCCGGACACCCGCCCGACCAGGACCCCTCGCGCCTTGACGTCGGCGTCGTTGGGCAACGCGAACGCCATGTCGTCGGCGTACATGGTGACGCTGTCCGAGGCGGTGAAGGCTCGGTTGTAGATCGCGATGGTGGTCCCCACGAAGACCAGCACGATCACGATGAACAGCGCCGCGAGCAGTCGCTTGGACACGGCTGACAATTCGTTCATCCCGCCACCCTCACGGTCGTGGTGGTGCCCCAGAGGGCGAGTCCGACGAAGAAGTTCAGAATGGCCACCACGACGATCGTGGTCCGCACCGCGCGGCCCACGGCCACGCCGACACCGGCGGGGCCTCCCGACGCGGTGAAACCGTAGAAGCAGTGGATCATCACCAGGACGAACGCGAAGATGATCACCTTGATGAAGGAATAGATCACGTCTTCCGGTGGCAGGAAGAGATGGAAGTAATGGTCGAACGAGCCCGTCGACTGCCCCTGCACCATGGTGTTGACGGCGCGCGTCGCCATATAGGAGGACAGCAGCCCCACCACGTACAACGGTATGACGGCGATGAAGCCGGCGATGATCCGGGTGGTGACGAGGTACGGCACGCTCGGGATCGCCATCACCTCGAGCGCATCGATCTCCTCCGAGATGCGCATCGCGCCGAGTTGGGCCGTGAAGCCGCACCCGACGGTGGCCGACAAGGCGAGCGCGGCGACCAGCGGGGCCACCTCGCGCGTGTTGACGTAGGCGGACAGGAAGCCGGTGAGCACCGAGCTCCCGATCTGGTCCAGCGCGGCGTACCCCTGCAGTCCCACGACGACGCCCGTGAACCCGCTCATCATGACGATCACGCCGATGGTGCCGCCGAGGACCGCGAGCACGCCGACGCCGAAGGTCACCTCGGCGATGAGGCGCAGGACCTCTTTCCGGTAGTGCACGAGGGTCTGCGGGATCCAGCGGATCGCCCGGAGGTGGAACGCGAGCTGGTCCCCGAGGCTGTCGAACGAGCTGATCGGCCCGCGCACCATCGCCCGGAGCCGGGCCCTGGTGGGCCCGACATCGGTGAATATCGCCATCACGACCCCTTCGGCGGAACGATCTGCAGGTACATCGCCGTGAGGATGAGGTTGGCGAAGAACAGCAGGAGGAATGTCAGGACCACTCCGAGGTTGACCGCGTCGCCGACGCCCTTCGGGCCGCCCTTGGGGTTCATGCCGCAGTACGAGGACACCACCCCGGCGATGAGCCCGAAGATCAACGCCTTGACGGAGGACATGATGAAGTCAGGCAACTGGGCGAGGGCGCCGAAGGACATGAGGTAGGCGCCCGGGGTGCCACCCTGCAGGAGGATGTTGAAGACGTATCCGCCGGCGATGCCGACGATGGAAACGAGCCCGTTGAGCAGGACCGCGATGAGCATCATCCCCAGGACGCGGGGCACGACGAGCCGCTGGACGGGATCGATGCCGAGTACCCGCATGGCGTCGAGTTCCTCACGGATCGTCCGCGCACCCAGGTCGGCGGCGACCGCGGAGCCGGCGGCTCCCGCGATGAGCAGCGAGGTCACCAGGGGCGCCCCCTGCTGGACCACGGCGAGAACGCCCGTCGCGCCGGTGTACGCCTCGGCCCCGAGCTGCTGGACGAGCGATCCCGTCTGCATGGCCACGACCGCCCCGAACGGGATCGCGACCAGCGCCGACGGCAGGATCGTCACCGACGCGATGAACCACGATTGTTCGATGAACTCGCGGAACTGGAACGGCCTCCTGAAAATCCCACGAATCACCTCGAGGAAGAGACGGAACACCTTTCCCGCCTCACCGACCGCGCTCCGGACGCCACCTCCCACGTCCGCCGGAGACACACCGGACCTCACCTCGGGTTGCTGACCAGCACCCTCCGCCATCTACTTCCCCCCGACCTGTCCGGTGTCCTCAGTTCTCGTCGGACCCGTAGTGGTCGTCGATTCCCGTGATCGTGCTGTCCGCGGCGCCCACCGGGGT
>NZ_JADDKI010000265.1:0-2961 GCF_015356725.1 Dietzia sp. SYD-A1 | reverse complement strand
CAACTCGTCTACCGGCGCGGTCCGGTCGTGCGCGGTGGGACCCGATGCGCGGGCCGCCGCGGCGAGGACCTCCGCCTCTGCCCCCGGCACCGTCGGCACGAGCGTGGCGCCCGTCTTGCGCACCGACGGGGAGGCGAACGGGGCCACCGAGAATACCCGCACCCCGAGGTCCCGCGCGGCCCTGCGCAGGCGGAGGAAGACGATCGGCGACTCCTCCTCGGGGTCGAAGCCCACCAGCAGGACCACCGGAGCGGTCTCGAGATCGGCGTAGGTGACCACTCCCTCTTCTCCCGGGCCACGGCCGACCACACGTCGGGTGAGGAAATCGGCCTCCTCGCCGGAGTGGTGGCGCGCGCGGAAGTCGACGTCGTTCGTGCCCAGGACCGCGCGGGCGAACTTGGCGTAGGCGTAGGCGTCTTCGCGGGTCAGTCGGCCGCCGGTCAGGACACCGGTGCGACCGCGCGCGGCGGACAGCCCCGCGGCGGCCGTGGCCAGGGCGGTGCTCCACGGGACCGGCACCAGGCCACCGTCCCGGCCCCGGATCATCGGGGTGGTGAGGCGGTCGGGCCGCGTGGCGTAGACGAAGGCCCAACGACCCTTGTCGCAGTTCCACTCCTCGTTGACGTCCGGATCGTCCCCGGCGAGTCTGCGCAGTACCTTCCCGCGGCGGTGATCGGTCCGCTGCCCGCACCCACTGGCGCAGTGCTCGCAGACACCGGGGCTCGAGACCAGGTCGAACGGGCGTGCACGGAAGCGGTACGCGGAGCCGGTGAGCGCGCCGACGGGACAGATCTGGACGGTGTTGCCGGAGAAGTACGACTCGAACGGCTCGTCCCCGTAGACGCCCACCTGCTGTCGGGAGCCCCGTTCCATCAGGTCGATGAACGGGTCGCCCGCGATCTGATCCGAGAACCGGGTGCACCGGGCGCACATCACGCACCGCTCGCGGTCGAGCAGGACCTGGGACGAGATGGCGATGGGCTTGGGGAACGTGCGCTTGACCTCGGTGAAGCGCGAGTGACCGTGGCCGCTCGAGAGCGCCTGGTTCTGCAGCGGGCACTCCCCGCCCTTGTCGCAGACCGGGCAGTCCAGCGGGTGGTTGATGAGCAGGAGCTCCATGACCCCGCGTTGGGCCTTGTCCGCGATCTCGGAGGTGAACTGGGTGCGCACCACCATGTCCTCGGTGACCGGGGTGGTGCAGGAGGTCACGGGTTTGGGGGCGCCCTCGACCTGCACGACGCACTGGCGGCACGCGCCGGCCGGTTCGAGCAGCGGGTGGTCGCAGAACCGGGGGATCTGCACCCCGAGGCGTTCGGCGGCGCGAATCACCAGCGTGCCGGCCGGCACGGAGACGCGGCGGCCGTCCACGGTGAGGGTGACGAGGTCGTCGTTCTTCTCGGGCGCCAGGTCGGCCACGGTGTCGTCGGCGCGGGGGGTGATCTTGTTGGCCACGGCATCGTCGGCGGTGCTGCCCGAGGGGGTGGCCGGGCGGTCGGGTGCGGCGTCACCTGCGGTCATCGGGCCACCTCCTCGGCCGGGGCGAAGACGGTGGAGCGGCGGTGGTCGAAGGGGCACCCGCCGGGGATGTGGGCCAGATACTCGTCGCGGAACAGCGCGATGGAGGACATGATCGGGGCGCCGGCGGCGTCGCCGAGTGCGCAGAACGATTTGCCGACGATGTTGTCCGAGATGTCGAGCAGTCGGTCCAGGTCGCTCTCGGTCGCGGTCCCGTCCTCGAGCCTGCGCATGATCTGCACCAGCCAGAACGTGCCCTCGCGGCAGGGGGTGCACTTGCCGCACGACTCGTGGGCGTAGAACTCCGTCCAGCGCAGCACGGCCCGCACCACGCACGTCGTGTCGTCGAAGATCTGCAGCGCCTTGGTGCCGAGCATGGACCCCTCGGCCGCGCAGCCCTCGTAGTCCAGGGGCATGTCCAGCTGGGCGTCCGTGAGGAGGGGGGTCGAGGAACCGCCGGGGGTCCAGAACTTGAGCGTGTGCCCCTCCCGGATCCCGCCGGCGTGCTGCAGGAGTTCGCGCAGGGTGATGCCGAGCGGCGCCTCGTACTGCCCGGGCCGGGTGACGTGGCCCGACAGCGAGTACAGGGTGAAGCCGGGGGACTTGTCCGAGCCCATCGATCGGAACCACTCGGGTCCGCGCTGGAGGATCGACGGAACGCTCGCGATGGACTCGACGTTGTTGACCACGGTGGGACAGGCGTAGAGACCGGCGACGGCGGGGAACGGCGGTCGGAGCCGGGGCTGTCCGCGCCGGCCCTCGAGGGAGTCCAGGAGTGCGGTCTCCTCTCCGCAGATGTAGGCGCCCGCCCCGGCGTGGACCACGATGTCGAGGTCGAACCCGCTGCCCAGGATGTCCCGGCCCAGGAACCCGGCCTCGTACGCCTCGGCGACCGCGGTCTGCAGACGCCGCAGGACCGGCACCACCTCGCCGCGGAGGTAGATGAACGCGTGGGAGGAGCGGATGGCGTACGCGGCGATCACCATCCCCTCGATCACGACGTGCGGGGTGGCCAGCATGAGGGGCATGTCCTTGCAGGTACCCGGCTCGGACTCGTCGGCGTTGACCACCAGGTACTTGGGCCGGTCTGCGGGGTCGGAGGCCCGGGGATCCCCGGGTGTGTCGGTGCTGTCGGGACTCCCGGAGCCGGGGGCCTGGGGGATGAAGCCCCACTTGCGGCCGGTGGGGAACCCCGCCCCGCCGCGACCGCGCAGACCCGCGTCGAGGACGGTGGAGATGACCTGATCCGGGCCGGCGGCCAGGGCGTTGCGGAGCCCGGTGTAGCCGTCGTGTGCCAGATAGGTCTCGAGCGTCCAGCTGTCCGGTGCGTCCCAGTAGCGACTGAGGTACGGCGCGAGCGGCATGTCAGACCTCCTCCTCGTCGGCGTCGGCGGGCGCCTGCATCCCGGCCGATCCCGCGGCCCGCAGGCCGGCGAGGGTGGGCGC
>NZ_JADDKI010000026.1:0-4186 GCF_015356725.1 Dietzia sp. SYD-A1 | reverse complement strand
GGGTGGACGTGCTGTGCGTCGGGGAACTCCCGACCCCGGCCGTCGCCCATCTGACGGCCTGGCACGGTGCGGCGCTCGGGGCGGTCATCTCGGCCTCGCACAACGCGATGCCCGACAACGGCATCAAATTCTTCGCCGCCGGCGGGCACAAGCTAGGTGACCACCTGGAGGACCGCATCGAGGATGCGCTCGCCGAGGGGAGGATCACCGGACCCACCGGGGCGGAGGTCGGCCGGATCTCACGTGCGCCGTCGGAGGACGCCCTGGACGGATACGTCCGGCACCTGCTCGACGCGACGCCGGGACGGCTGGACGGCCTCCGGGTGGTGGTCGACTGCGCCAACGGGGCGGCGAGTGTGGCGGCGCCGCGCGCCTACCGTGATGCGGGGGCGACCGTGATCGAGCTCCACTCAAGCCCCGACGGGTACAACATCAACGACGGGTGCGGCTCCACACACCTGGACGACGTGCGCGCGGCCGTCCTCGAGCACGGCGCGGATCTCGGCCTCGCGCACGACGGCGACGCGGATCGTTGCCTGGCCGTGGACGCCTCCGGTGAGGTCGTCGACGGTGACCGGATCATGGCGATCCTCGCGCTGGCGATGCGGGACGCCGGAGAACTCGTGGAGAACACCCTCGTGGCGACGGTCATGAGCAACCTCGGCCTCAAGGTGGCGATGCAGGCCGCAGGGATCCACGTCACCGAGACAAAGGTGGGGGACCGCTACGTTCTGGAACGCCTTCGTGAGGGCGGGTACAGCCTGGGCGGCGAGCAGTCCGGTCACCTCGTCCTCCCCGCCCACGCGACCACCGGCGACGGGGTTCTCACCGGCCTTCGCATCATGGCCCGGATGGCGGAGACCGGTAGCTCCCTGGCCCAGCTCGCCGGAGTGATGACCGTGCTCCCGCAGATCCTGATCAACGTGCCGGTGGAGAACAAGGCCGCTGTCGTGTCGTCCGCGCTGGTGGGCGACGCTGTGGCCGAGGAAGAGGCACGACTGGGGGCGACGGGCAGGGTACTGCTGCGCCCGTCGGGCACCGAGCAACTGGTCCGCGTCATGGTGGAAGCGGAGGACGCGCACTGCGCCCGCAGGGTGGCCGAGAGGTTGGCGGGACTCGTCACCACCGTCTGACGAGGCCCCGGGACCCCGGCGGGCCCGGGCCTGCCGGGTCATCCGGCGGGCTCAGCTCCCGGTGAAGCTCTTGAAGAGTCGGAGCAGCGGCGGCCCGCCGGCCGTGAGGTCGTCGTCCTCCTCGTCCAGCATCGCGTCGGTCACCGTGACGGTGTCCTTGAGCGTCTCCTCCGGGTCGGCGAACGCCGAGTAGGTCGCATCGCCCGCGAGCGTGTTCAGGAGATAACCCGCCAGCAGCGGGCGCACCGTGCGTTGTGTCCGACGATCCGGGTCCGCGAGCCCGACGTACTTGATCAACGGCGCGCCCTCGACAAGGCCGGTCTCGATGGCCTTCTCGAGACGCCGGTGCACGATCGGACCGCGCCATGCCAGGTGGATCGCCCGCGCGTCCTCGGCGTGCACGCCACCCGAGGCCGACAGCAGCAGGCCCGGCGCATCGATGGTGATCGCCCGATCGGCGGCGGACGGGACGGTCGCGGTGGGGAACGCCATCGCCACTGCGTCGATGTCGGTGCGCTGGGAGGCCAGCAGGGCGCAGACCCCGGCCCCGAGTCCGTGGCCGGCCAGACCGATGCGTCGGGGGTCCGCGCGGACCGTTCCCCGGCCGAGCCTGGCCTGGAGGACGTCCTCGATCGCGGCCGAGAGGTGGTCGGCGAAGTGCTGGTGATTCGGCCGGGGAGACCGGTCGGTCGCGGGCGCCACCACGACGAAACCCCACGAGGCGAGGTGCTTGAGCGTGTCGGTGTAGTCGCGGGGGCCCTTGGTCCAGTCGTGGGCGAAGCCCACCAGCGGGGCGGGCGACGGTGCGTCACTGGGCACGAACACGGCGCCCGGCGTCCCGGTGAAACCGAGGTCGCCCGTATCGACCCCGTAGGGGCCCCGCCGGTTCACCTTGTCGAGCAGTGCTTTGGTCTTGGTGGCCACGAGGGCCACAGTATCGCCTCCGGGGGGTCGACGGTGCCGGGGAGTCGGGTCGGCCGGACTAGACTGATCGGCCATGTGCGGAATCGTCGGATATGTCGGGCACCAGGCTGCCCTCCCTGTCGTGGTCGAGGCCCTGCGGCGGATGGAGTACCGCGGCTACGACTCCTCGGGCGTGGCCGTCCTGGACGGTTCGGGTGGGTCCCGCGTCGAGAAGAAGGAGGGCAAACTCGCCAACCTCGAGGCCGCGTTGGACTCCGCCGGCCGCGACGGTTTCCCGGGGACCACCGGGATCGGTCACACCCGCTGGGCCACCCACGGACGGCCCAGCGACCGCAATGCCCACCCGCACGTCTCCGGCGACGTGGCGATCGTGCACAACGGCATCATCGAGAACTTCGCCCCCCTGCGTGCGGAGTTGGAGGCCGCCGGGGTCGACCTGGTCTCGGACACCGACTCCGAGGTCGCCGCGCATCTGCTGGCGCGGGAGATGGGGTCCGGTCCCCACGCGGGGGACTTCGTCGCCTCGTGCCGGGCCGTTCTGAGCCGCCTCGAGGGGGCGTTCACCCTGGTCTTCAGTCACGCCGCCCACCCGGGAACCCTTGTCGCGGCCCGGCGGTCGACCCCGTTGGTGCTGGGCGTCGGTCAGGGCGAGATGTTCCTCGGTTCGGATGTCGCGGCGTTCATCGAGCACACCCGAGAGGCGGTCGAACTCGGCCAGGACAACGTGGTGGTCCTGCGGGCAGACGGCTACGAGATCACCGATCTCGCCGGTGAGCCAGCCGAAGGACGCCCGTTCCACATCGACTGGGATCTGGCCGCCGCGGAGAAGGGCGGATACGACTACTTCATGCTCAAGGAGATCGCCGAGCAGCCCGCGGCGGTCGCCGACACCCTGCTGGGACACTTCCAGGACGGTCGGATCGTGCTCGACGAGCAGCGGATCAGCGACCAGGACCTGCGGGACATCGACAAGGTCTTCATCGTGGCCTGCGGCAGCGCGTACCACTCCGGGATGGTGGCCAAGTACGCCATCGAGCACTGGACCCGTCTGCCCTGCGAGGTCGAGATCGCCTCGGAGTTCCGCTATCGGGACCCCGTGTTGGACCGGTCCACCCTCGTGGTGGCCATCTCGCAGTCCGGTGAGACCGCCGACACCCTCGAGGCCGTCCGTCACGCCAAGTCCCAGAAGGCCCGCGTACTGGCGGTCTGCAACACCAACGGGTCGCAGATCCCGCGTGAGGCCGACGCCGTGCTCTACACCCACGCCGGCCCGGAGATCGGGGTGGCGTCCACCAAGGCGTACCTCGCCCAGATCACCGCCAACTATCTCGTCGGGCTGGCGTTGGCCCAGGCCCGCGGTACCAAGTACCCCGACGAGGTGGCGGCCGAGTTCCGTCAGCTCGAGCAGATGCCCGTCGCCATCCAGAAGGTGGTCGACTCCCTCGACCCGGTCCGCGAGATCGCCCGGGAGCTCGCCGGGTCGAAGTCGGTGTTGTTCCTCGGCCGCCACGTCGGCTACCCGACCGCCCTCGAGGGAGCGCTCAAGCTCAAGGAATTGGCGTACATGCACGCCGAGGGTTTCCCGGCGGGCGAGCTCAAGCACGGTCCGATCGCGCTGATCGAGGACGACCTGCCCGTGTTCATCGTGATGCCGCCGGTCGAGGGACGCGGGGTCCTGCACTCCAAGCTGGTGAGCAACATCCAGGAGATCCGGGCCCGTGGTGCACGGACCATCGTGATCGCCGAGGAGGGGGACGAGGTGGTGCGACCGCTGTCGGACCACTTCATCCCGATCCCGGCGTCGACCACCCTGCTGCAACCGTTGCTCGCGACGATCCCCTACCAGGCCTTCGCCGCCGAGGTCGCCGCCGCCCGCGGCTACGACGTGGACAAGCCCCGCAATCTCGCCAAATCCGTCACTGTGGAGTGACCCGCCCCCGGGTCCGAGGAAGGACGTGGACATCATGTTGCGCGCGCATCCGGTCGAGGCGATCCGATCCGCGGAGCGCCCGCTCATCGAGGCCGCCGAGGCCGCGGGGGAACCCGACGCCGTGATGCGCGGCGCCGCATCGGGGGTCGCCCACCACACCGCGGCGCTCCTGCGGAGGCGGACCGGAGGGGTCTACGGT
>NZ_JADDKI010000264.1:0-10876 GCF_015356725.1 Dietzia sp. SYD-A1 | reverse complement strand
GTCCGGGGCGGCGAGGGGGCAGACGCCGTCCGCGGCGGCGAGGGGGCCGGCGACCGCAGGGTTGGCGACGCAGTTCCGACCCATCCTCCTCCGACTGGACCTGCTGGTACGGCGGCAGAACACCCAGTACGCGCTGAGCCGCGCACAGACCTCCATCCTCTACACGCTCGCCAGCCACGGACGGTTGCGGATGAGCGACCTCGCCCGGTTGGAGAACGTCAGGGTCCCCACCACCAGTAATTCGGTGAACGTGGTGGAGGGTATGGGCTACGTGGAGCGCGTGCGGGACGAGTCCGACGGCCGTGGCGTCTGCGTGCAACTCACCGACCTCGGACGGGCACGGATCGACCAGGTGCTCGAGGAGCGCGACCAGGACTTCGCCGCCCACCTGTCGCTCTTGTCCTCGGAACACCGGGAGTCGCTGTCAGCGGCGGTTCCCGCCCTCAACGCGCTGCTCGACGCCATCGACAGCACCGGAACCGTGCACTGAACCACCCGTCGTCGACTCCATCGGGATCTCCCACCGGGCCGGTCGGGCGTCTACCCTCACCGGGCATGGGCACAGTCATGATCACCGGCGCCTCCCGTGGGATCGGCGCGGCCACGGCCAGGGCGCTCGACGCCGATCACGAGCTGATCCTGGTGGGCCGCGACGCCGACGCCCTGGCTTCCGTGGCACGCACCTGCCGGTCCGCCCGGGTGGTGACCGCGGACCTGACGACGCCCGAGGGCGTCTCGGCGGTGGCGGACGGCGTCGCCACTCTCGACGGGGTGATCCACTGTGCCGGGGTGGCCGAACTGGGGCGGATCGACGAGACCGATGCCGCCCAGTGGCGTCGCGCGTTCGAGATCAACGTCCTCGCCGTGGTCGAGCTCACCAGGGTGTTGCTCCCAGTCCTCCGCGCGGTCCGCGGCCACGTCGTCGTCATCAACTCCGGCGCGGGGACCACCGCCAAGCCGGGCTGGGGCTCCTACAGCGCCTCGAAGTTCGCACTCCGTGCCGTCACCGACACGCTCCGCGGCGAGGAGCCGGCCCTCCGTGTCACCTCGATCCATCCCGGCCGGGTGGACACGGACATGCAGAGGGCGATCGTCGCCGCCGAGGGCGGGGCGTACGATCCGTCGGACCACCTCACACCGGACTCCGTGGCGACCGCGGTGCGTCACGCGCTCGATTCGACACCCGACGCCCACCCGACCGAAATAGTGGTTCGACCTCGACGTCACTGAGATCCCCTCGACCCGGTGGGGCCACGTGCGATCCCTCGCCGGACCGGCGCGAATGTCGTATCGTCCAGCACCATGGTCGGCTCCGACACCCCCTTGCGCATCACCGTCGTCGGTGCCGGCGTCGTCGGGTGTTACCTGGGCGGCAGACTCGCGCGCCACGCGGACGTGACCCTGGTCGGGCGTCCTCATGTCCTCGACCCGATCCGTGCGAGCGGACTCACCGTGGAGTCCGGGAAAGGCGTGGACGACCGCCTCCACGTGCCGTCCGAGGCGCTCACGCTCGCCGAGACGCCGGAATCCGTCCGCCGCTCTGACGTGGTCCTCGTGTGCACCAAGGCGGGTTCCTCCGCGGCCGCCACCGCCGAATTCGTGCCGTTCCTGCGTCCCGGAACCCTGGTGGTGGGCTTACAGAACGGCCTGCACTCGGCCGATTCCATCCGCGACGGCGTCGGCTCGAACCCCGTGATCGCCGGGGTCATCCCCTTCAACGTGGCCCGCACCGGGCCCGCCACCTACCGGCGGACCAGCACCGGTGAGATCCGGATCGCCGAACACCCCCTCGCCGCCCCGCTCCTCCGGGTGATGGAGGAGGCCGAACTCCAGGTGCGGGCGACCGACGACATCCAGGCGGTGCTCCACGGCAAGGTCCTGTTGAATCTCAACAACGCGGTCCAGGCGTTGTCCGGACTTCCTCTGCGGGACGAACTCGTCGATCGTGACCTGCGCAGATGCGTCGCGCTCTGCCAGCGTGAGGCGATCCGGGTCTTCACCGCGGCCGGGGTGGTGCCCCGGGTACCCATCGCCGTGCCGGCCGGCATGCTTCCGTTCGTCATGCGGCTGCCGACGCCGGTGTTCCGCACACTCGCCAGGACGATCATGCGGGTCGATGCGGACGGGACGTCGTCGATGAACGATGACCTGGTCCGCGGACGGCCGACCGAGATCGACATCCTCCAGGGAGAGGTCGTCCGGATGGGCCGGCGGCTCGGGGTCGCGACGCCCGCGTGCGCTCACATGGTCGAGTTGGTTCACGAGGCCGAGCGGGCAGGACCCGACCGACTCCGGTGGACAGGCGCGGCGCTGCTCGCGGAGTTACAGCGGGCGCGGCGACGGGCACGACGGCTCGCGCGGATGCAGTTCAGATAGTCGAACCGACCCACCTGTCGACCGCCGCATGTATTCGGATGACAGGTGGCGAGACGGCAGATGGTCGGACGACAGAGGGCTACTCGTCGTACCCCAGGGAGAACGCCGCCTCGAGGTCGTGCTTGGACAACGCGCGGAAGGCGATGTGCGTCTCGGTGTCCACCACACCGGGGACCTTGTTGAGGCGGTCGGAGACGATGTCGGCCACGTCCTCGTTACGGCGGGCCCGCACCAGCACGATGAGGTCGATGGTGCCCGTGACCGAGTACACCTCGGAGACGCCGTCGATCTCGGCGATCTCTTCGGCGACCTCGGGGATGCGCGCCGTCTCGGCGTGGACGAAGACGATGGCGGTGATCATGTCAACCAAGGCTAGTCCAGCTGACGCCGCCCCGCGGCCAGCGTCTCGCGTCCTGTGCCATGGGCTGATCGGGCGCGTTCTGTGAATCCCCGTCGCGTTCTCGGCGACCCGCTCTCGGGCGATACGTCACAGGACTCGCCGGATCGAGCAGGCGACGCGCGCCAGCCAGCCCGCGCTGCCGGGACGCACAGTCCAAGCCGGCCGGCCCGAGCCCGAGCCCGCCTCGACTCAGCGCATGTTCTCCGGGGTCCAGTAGGCGCGCATCGAGGCGACCTTGCCCTGCTCGTCGTGGGTCATCAGGTCCCAGACGTTGATCGTGGCGCTGGAGTTCTCGTCGAAGTGCGTGGTGATCTCGAAGTTGAACAGCAGGTCGTGCCCGCACACCCGCGCCTCGAGCACCTCGCCCTCGATCTTCAGGGCCACCACGGACGAGTAGAACTCGCGGATGGCCGCCTTGCCCTCGTGCACCGTGCCGTTGCCGACCGGGTCCTCGACCGTGGCGTTCTCCGCGTAGAGGTCGAGAACAGCCTCGAGGTCGCCCGCGACCAGCGCGGCGATGTAGGAGTCTGCGGTGGCACGAATCTGCTCAGGGGAAGCACTCACGGCGGTGGCCTTTCGGTGAGACGTCGGGTCCACTCGAGCCTAGAACGTGTTCTCGTCACGAGGATCGGTACGGGGCAGCGAATGAAAATAATGTGACTTGCGCCACACCCACCGCGGGCCTACGCTCCGTTCACCAGAGAGCAGGACGTCCATCCGGCCCGGGAACGGGGTACGCCATGTCCACACCGAACGTCTCGGCCAAGAGCTCGGACGAGGAGTCCTTCCACACCGGGCGGGTGGTGATCATCTCCCTGGTCGCAGCGCTCGGCGGGTTCCTGTTCGGATTCGACACCGCGGTCATCAACGGGGCGGTGGACGCCGTCCAGGAGTCGTTCGGGATGAACGCCGGGCTCACCGGGTTCGTGGTCTCCTCGGCGCTGCTCGGATGCATCGCCGGTGCGTACCTCGCGGGCCGCCTCGCCGACCGCTGGGGACGTACCCGCGTCATGGTCCTGGCGTCGGCGTTGTTCACCGCGAGCGCACTCGGGTCCGGGCTCGCATTCGGCCCGTGGGATCTCATCATCTGGCGCGTGGTCGGCGGACTGGGCGTCGGCGCCGCCTCGGTCATCGCTCCGGCCTACATCGCGGAGGTGGCCCCGCCCTCGATCCGCGGTCGCCTCGGTTCCCTCCAACAGCTCGCGATCGTCTCCGGCATCTTCGTGGCCCTGCTCTCCGACGCCTGGCTGGCGTCCGTGGCCGGCGGCGCGATCGAGGAGCTCTGGATGGGTATCCAGGCCTGGCGCTGGATGTTCCTCACCGAGCTGGTGCCCGCCGTCACCTACGGGGTGCTGGCACTCATGATCCCCGAGTCCCCCCGCTATCTGCTGGCCAAGGGGCTGGTCAGCGAGGCGAGAGACGTGCTGCGCACCATCCAGTCGAGCGGCGTCGACAACCGGATCACAGAGATCCGCGCAACGGTTCGCCAGGAGAGGAAGCGGTCCTGGCAGGACATGCTCACCCCGGGTGGCCGGAACCTCCTGCCGATCGTGTGGATCGGCGTCATCCTGTCGGTCTTCCAGCAGGCCGTCGGCATCAACGTGATCTTCTACTACTCCACCTCTCTGTGGCAGTCGGTCGGCTTCACCGAGGCGGACGCGCTCACCCAGACCGTGATCACCTCGGTCACCAACATCGTGGTGACGATCGTGGCCATCGCGCTGATCGACAAGATCGGCCGTCGCAAGCTGCTCATGACGGGATCGGTGGGCATGACCGTCTCGCTCGCGGTGATGGCCGCGATGTTCAGCACCGCCACGATGGGCCCGGGGGCCGACGGCGAACTCGCACCCCAACTCGGCGACACCCAGGGGCTCGTCGCGCTGATCGCCGCCAACGGCTTCGTCGTGTTCTTCGGTATGTCGTGGGGCCCGGCGGTGTGGGTGCTGCTCGGCGAGATGTTCAACAACCGCATCCGCACGGCGGCGCTCGGTCTGGCCGCCGCCGCCCAATGGTTGGCGAACTTCGCGGTCTCCACGGCGTTCCCGCCGATGGCCGAGTTCAGCCTCACGTTCACCTACGGCTTCTACGCGGTGTCTGCGCTGCTGTCGTTGCTGTTCGTGGCCAGGTTCATCCCCGAGACCACCGGCCGCTCGCTCGAGGACATGGAGTAACCGGACCTGTCCCCGCCTCCGAACGGGCGGGTCGGATGACCCGGTCCGGGCGGGCAACCGGGGGTGTCAGGCCGCGTCGTCGGGCGTCCGGACCGGGCAGAACAGGTCGGTGCGCAGAGTCGCGGGATCGATGTCCGGCGAGGGCTCGGTGACGTACGACTCCCAGAAAGGTGTCGCCGGGGCCCGCCCCAGGGAGCCGATCTCACCCATGAATTCCTGCCACGCCTCACCCAGCCCGTCGTAGGAGCCGAGGTGACTCGTCGCGGCGACCTCGCCGGCCGGGAGTTCGGATGCCACGACGCGCATCGCACCCTCCTCCGGCTCGCCGGCGTGCTGGTCGGGCAGCGGTTCGGCCAGCGGGAACCCGACCTCCAGATCGGCGTGGGGTTCCGGCTCCTCGGCAATCCTCGTGTACAGGGCGAACGCCGCGCCAGCCGGCCTCACGTCCGCGGCGAACAGCGCGGGGAACGCCGTGTCGAAGAACTGAGCGATGGTGGCCATGGGCACGGCCGTCGCCCGGACCACCGCCGTGGGGACGGCGGGCGCGCTGATCAGGCGGACGCCGTCCACGGGTTCCGGACCGAGGTCGGGGTAGCCGCGGGGCGGATCGTGCGGCTGGTCGCGAGGCGGGATCGGGGACGACGACATCATGAGTCCTCCTCTGGCATCGGTGTTGCTGCACATTGTGCTCCTGCCCCCGGAGCCAGGGACGGGTTTCCGTCGGGGGCACGCCGGATGCACCGTCGCGGCCCTGCGGGGACACTGGGAGGCATGTCGACATTCCGCCTCCGCACTCCGGACCGCACCCTCGATCTGGGCGAGTTCGACAACGCCCAGGAGGCGCTCGAGCACGCCGTGACGCTCCAGCCCGACGCCCGCCCGGTCAACGGCGACCTCGAGGTGCTGGTCGGCGAGGAATGGCATTCCGTGGCCACGGAGGGCGACATCTCATGACCCCCGCCGCCGCGGGGTCCGTCACCCAGTGCGCCACCTGCGGGGTCGAGCGCGCCGAACCCCTGCCTGCGGTGTGTCCGATCTGTGCCGATGATCGGCAGTACGTCCCGGCCGGCGGCCAACGCTGGACCCACCCCGGGGAGTCCACGGCGCATGGCGCGCGGATCGAGTTCACCGAGCGCGAGCCGGATGTGATCAATCTGGTCCACCGGGACTGTCCCGGTATCGGGCAGAAGCCGGCGCTCATCCGCACGGACCACGGGAACGTGATGGTGGAGGCACCGAACCACATCACCGAGGAGGCTGTCGCCGCGGTACGCGGGTGGGGTGGGGTCTCCGCCATCATCGCCTCCCACCCGCACATGTACGGGGTCCAGTCCCTGTGGTCCGCGGCATTCGACGACGCCCCCGTCTACGTCTCCGCCCCGGACGAACACTGGCTGGGTCTGCGCCCCCGGAACACCGTGGTCTGGGGCGGCGGCCACGAGGGCGACGAGATCGAGATCCTGCCCGGTGTCCGCGCATCGCAACCCGGCGGCCACTTCCCGGGCAGCGCGGTGGTCCACTGGACGGCGCGCGACGGCCGGGGGGTGCTGTTCACCGGCGACACCATCGGCACCGTCGCCGACCCCCGCTGGGTCACGTTCATGCGCTCGTTCCCCAATTGGATGCCCCTGTCCGGGGCGGTGGTCCGGCGCATCGCCGACCACGTCTCGCGCTACGACTTCGACCGGATCTACGCGAACTTCGGCGGCTGCGTCCCCCACGAGGCCGACGACGCCGTACAGCGCTCGGCCGAGCGCTACGCCGAGTGGGTCGACGGCGAGCACGACCACCTCACGTAAAGGGCCGGTGCGGGATACGCCGGGATCCGCGTCGGGAGGCCCGGCGGGTCATAAGGTGGGCACCCATGGAGGAGCACAGAATCATCCGGCTCGCGGGTCGCCACGTCGATTTTGTCGCACTGTCCTGGGGTCCCGAGAACGCTCCCCTCGCGGTGCTGCTGCACGGGTACCCCGATTCGCCCCATTCGTGGCGGGAGGTGGCCCCGGGTCTCGTCGAGGCGGGCTACCGGGTGGTCGCCCCGTTCACCCGGGGTTACGCGCCCTCCGGCGTGCCCACCGACGGGTCTTACCACATCGGCAGTCTGGCGCACGACGCGATCGAGCTGCACGCGTTGCTCGGTGGTGACGACCGGGCGGTCCTCGTCGGTCACGACTGGGGCGCGCTCGCCGCTCACGCCGTCGCCGGGCTCGTGGACCAGCCCTACCGCCGCATCGTGACCATGGCCGTACCCCCGCCGGCCGCGTTCATGTCGCGGGACGGTGGCACCCTCGCCTCCGTCTCCAGGTTGCTCAGGCAGGCGAGGATGAGCTGGTACATCGCGTTCCAGCAGCTGCCGGTGCTCGCGGAACGGTCACTGCCCACCGTGGTCCCCCTCCTGTGGCGCCGGTGGTCGCCCGGTCTCGAGGCCGGCCCCCACCTCGACGCGGCGTGGTCGGCGATCGAGACCCGGCGCACCGAGGTCCTCCGCTACTACCGCCACGCGGCCCGTCCGTGGACGGTGCCCACCCAGCAGGCCGCCGCCCAGCGAGCGATGCTGCGCCCGACCACGGTCCCGATGCTCTACCTGCACGGACGTGACGACGGGTGCATGCTCGCGGAGTGGACCACGTTCGCGGCGTCCGTTCTCCCGGACGGGAGCAGAGTGGAGACCGTGCCGGACGCCGGCCACTTCCTCCAGGTGGAGCGCCCCGACCTGGTCACGCGACTGATAGTGGATTTCCTCGGTGCGCGGTGACGTGGTCGTCGTCGACGGTGGGTGCGGCGCCCCGGTGACTAAGGTCTCTGACACGGGGTTCCACCTGGCGGGCCTGGGCGTGAGCGTCGCCGTGCTCGCGCCCGGTGTTCGGCTGTGGCGCATCCCGCCACGGGATCCGGTGCCCACGACGCAGGCGCCGGCACCGGCGCGGTGGGCCGAACGCGCAGGTCAGGCCGCCCTGGCGCTCGCCGGGGGGCATTTCCCGGTGTCCTGGTTCGCTGCGCGCGCAGTGAGGGACACGGCGTGAGGAGGGCGGCGTGAAGTGGACGGCGTGAGGCAGACGGGCGTGGCGCTGTGGTGGCTGCCGGTCGGAGCCGGCGGCCACGTAGTGGTCCACACCAGCCGCTGGTGGGAGGAGTTCCACGCGCGTCGCGAACACCGCCCTAGCCGGCCGCTGTTCCACGCCGCGCTCGAGGTGTTCACCGGGCACGGCCGTGTCGCCATAGAAATGGCGCCGGCCTGGGGGCCGCTCAGCGGCTCGGACGGGGTCGTCGCCACCGGCCCGGTCGGCCTGAGCTGGCTGGGCCGATCGCGCCTGTTCCGGTACGAGGTCCGCTGCAAGGTCGACGGCCGGATCCCGGATCTCGCGTGGGCACCCGCCCCGCCCACCGTGATCGCGTTCTCCGCGGCAGAGGCCGACGGCCTGCTGGGGCGCGTCGCCGAGGTCCCTCGTCACACGTGGGGCCGCGATGCGACCGGGACCGGCGAGATGTGGAACTCGAACTCGCTGATCTCCTGGCTACTGCAGACCTCGGGGATCGATGCCGCGGCGTTGGGCCCGCCGGGTGACGGCTCGGCGCCAGGGTGGGCGTCGGGCATCGTGGCCGCCGAACAGTCGCCGCGATGACGCGAGCGCGTGGAGCCGGAGGTCAGGCCCTGGCGACGGAGGACTCCGCGAACCGCCACAACCGCTCGGCGATCTCCGGGTCCGAGGCCTCGGCACTCCGGCCGATGAGCGTGGGCATCCCTCTGAGGTTCCGAAGACCGTCCGGCCCGGTGTAGCTGCACGACGGGAGCGGCCGGGTCGCCGCGGCCATCGTGGTGAGCGCCGCCTGGTCGGCGGGTTGGGCGAACACCGAGCAGAACCCGGTGATGATCCTGTCCACCGCGGCGTTACCACTGGCATTGGAGATGCCGGTCGCCGCCCAGCCGGGGTGCGTGAGCTGCACGTCCACACCCGTCGCCGCCGCCTCCGAGCGACCGTCCCGCAGCCGCCGGTCCAATGCGAGCCCCCACAACATATCCCCGAGCTTGGACTGGGCGTAGGCCGCCGCGGCGGACCACCGACGCCGCTCGAAGTGCGGGTCGTCGAAATCGAAGGTCCCGGCCTTGTGGGCGTTGGACCCGACGATCACCACGCGACGCCGCACACCCGGGAGGACGAGGTTAGTGAAGAGGAACGGTCCGAGCACGTTGACGCCGAGTAGCATCTCGAATCCGTCTGTGGTCTCGCGGCGACGGGTCGTGATGGCACCGGCGTTGTTGACCAGCACGTCGACCGGTTCGGCCTCCGCCCCGTTCAACACGTCCGCGGCGCGCCCCACGCTCTCCAGCGAGGCCAGGTCCAATTCGACGACCCGCGAGGGTCCCGGCAGCGCGGCCGCGATGTCGCGTCCCCGCACGGTGTCCCGGACCGCGAGGATCACCCGCGCGCCGCGATCCGACGCGGCACGGGCGGTCTCCAGGCCGACTCCGCTGGTCGCCCCCGTGATGAGCCACGTCTGGCCGGTGAGGTCGGGGACGTCGATTTCTGTGTGCGCCACGGAGCCCAGGTTACTGACCGCGGGCCGGCGGTCGAGACTACGGTAATTCGCGACAGCGTCCGGGTGGACAGGAGCGGGAGTCGGGCAGACGCCGTTGACACCCGACGAGAGGAGACAGCTGTGCCGGTCGAGATGGGAATCTGGCGGATGGACGGCGACAGGCCTCACCGACTGTCGCCCACCACGATGCCGACCGAGGTGATGCTGGAGGAGTTCCTCGAGCGGGACCCGTCATTGCTCGGTGATCGGCTCCTGGTCATCGGCAGGCAGGTACGCACGCCGTACCAGAAGCTCATCGACCTGCTCGCCGTCGACGCCGAGGGCAACCTCCACGTGCTGGAACTCAAACGGGACAGGACGCCGCGGGATGTGGTGGCGCAGGTACTCGACTACGGCTCATGGGTCACGACCTTGGATCACGAGAGCATCATCGATCTCGCGAACGGCCACCTCGACCGTCCATTCGAAACCGCCTTTGAGGAGGTCTTCGGCACCCCGCCTCCTGATGAGCTCAACGGCGCGCTCACTCTGGTGGTGGTCGCCACCGACCTGGACCCCAGCTCCGAGAGGATCGTCACGTATCTCCGCGAGTTCGGCGTTCCCGTCAACGTCGTGTTCTTCACCTTTCTGGAGGACGACGGCCGACGCTACCTCGCCCGATCCTGGCTTGCCGCGAGCGAGGAGGGTGCGACAGGCGTCGGCACGTCCCCCCGCAACTCCCAGGGCAAACGGGCCGAGTGGAACGGGACCGATTGGTTCGTCTCGTTCGGCGAGGAGGGCACACGGTCCTGGGACGACGGTCGCCGCTTCGGCTTCATCTCCGCGGGAGGTGGGACCTGGTACTCGGGCTCATTGCACAACCTCCCGGTTGGTGCGCGGGTCAACGTCCATATCCCCAAGAGCGGGTACGTCGCGATAGGCGAGGTCCTTCGCCCCGCCACCCGCTTCGACCAGGCCTCGGTCCTCGTGGACGGCAAGTGGGTTCACCTCGCCGATCAGGAGCTCAGCGCCCCGTACAGGCACGGCCCACCGGGGGTCGCGGACAGCGACGACGACGCCGAGTACGCCGTGCCGGTCCGCTGGTGGGTGAGCGTCCCACGATCCGAGGCGTTCTGGGTCAAGGGGATGTTCGCCAACCAGAACAGCGCGTGCAAGCTCCGGCAGGAGTTCACTCTGGCCCGGCTGGCCGAGCATTTCGGATTGGACCGGAAGACGCAAACCCACTGAAAGTGGCGGTTAGTCTCCGCTCATGCGCCCCTCAGCCTCCCGCCCCCGCCGTTCGCTGACCGCGGCGGTCGCCGCCCTCGTCATCGTCACCTCCCTCACCGCTCCCACCGCCGGCGCCGCGCCGGCGGTGGGAGCGGTGAGGGAGGTGACGATGACGAGG
>NZ_JADDKI010000263.1:0-1328 GCF_015356725.1 Dietzia sp. SYD-A1 | reverse complement strand
GGGTCTTGCGCCGTTGCGCGAAGGCCGCGTCGGCCACCGCGAACACCCGCGTGCGGTGCGCCTCCCCCAGGTCCCACGGCGGGTTCTCGTACGCGTCGATCCGCACCAGCCCCGACTCGACGTTGGGTACCGGCCAGAACACGTTGCGTCCGACGGTCCCGACGCGCCTGACGGTGCCGAAGAACCCGGACTTGACGCTCGGGACGCCGTAGACGCGGGACCCGGGGGCGGCGGCCAGCCGGTCGGCCACCTCGAGCTGCACCATCACCAGTGCGGTGCGCAGCGTCGGCACCTCGGCCAGCAGGTGCAGCAGCACGGGGACGGACACGTTGTAGGGCAGGTTGGCCACGAGGGCGGTCGGCCCGGGTTCACCGAGATCGGTGCCGCGCACGGCGAGCGCGTCGGCCGTCACGACGGTGAGGTTCCCCGCGAGTTCCGGGGCGCGCTCGGCGACGGTGGTGGGCAGCCGCCCGGCCAGGAGGGGGTCGATCTCGATCGCCACCACGCGGCCCGCGGCGTCGAGCAGCGGGAGCGTCAGCGAACCGAGCCCGGGGCCCACCTCGACGACGGTGTCGTCGCGCCCCACCCCGGAGACCGTGACGATCCTGCGGACCGTGTTGGCGTCGTGGACGAAGTTCTGCCCCTTGGACTTGGTGGGCTTGAGGTCCAACTCCTCGGCGAGCGCGCGCACCTCGTGGGGGCCGAGGAGATCGGCCTGTCCCCGGAAGGTCGCGTCCGGACCGGTCAGCGCAGGCCCAGCTTCGAGGTGCAGGCGGGCCAGGCGCCCCAACCCTGCGACGCCCGGACCTTCTCGGCGATCGCGATCTGCTGCTCCCGGGTGGCCAGGTGCGCGCTGGGGGCGTACTGGCCGCCACCGTGGCCGGTCCACGTGCTGGGGGCGAACTGCAGGCCTCCGGAGTAGCCGTTGCCGGTGTTGATGCTCCAGTTGCCGTTCGACTCACACTGGGCGATCGCGTCCCACACCCCGCCGTTCGAGACCGCGGGAGCCGAGGGGCGGGGCTTGGTGCCCACCCGGACGACCGCGGCGCGGGGCTCGGTGAGGACCGTCTCCGCGCCGCGGGCGCGCTCGGTCTCCACTCCGTTGACCCGGGTGACGGTGTAGCGGACCTCCCGCTCACCGGGGGCTCCGGGTTCGACGACCGTCCGCTCGCCCTCGGTCGCCTCGGGATCGTCTGTGGCCTGCTCGGGGACCTCGAACGGCTCGACCACGGTCTCCTCGGCGGTGGTCACGCGGGTGACGATGACCTCGGTGCCGGGGGTGGCGGGCGCGTCGGCGGGGGGCTCGACCGTGTCGAGCGGTCCGAGGG
>NZ_JADDKI010000262.1:0-6187 GCF_015356725.1 Dietzia sp. SYD-A1 | reverse complement strand
CGCGCGGAGGGCACGGTCGGGGGCCACACCCGACTACTGCCGGGCGGGCCGAACGACACCCAGTTCCTCGAGTTCGTGGAGACCAATCACGTCCCGGGTCGGTTCTTCGAGCACCCCGGCCGCGAGTGGATCTACGTCACCCGTGGCACCGTTCTGCTCGAGGTGGGCGGGTCGGTGAGCAGATTGGAGCCGGGTGACGTGGCGCGGTACGACGGGACACTCCCCCACCGCTGGTACGTGCCCGAGGGTGGCACGGCGTGCCTGATCGTGGTGCGGCCAGGCTGAGGCGTCGGACCCGGCACCCTTCTGACCTGCGGTGCCCTGCAGGGGCCGAGCAGGGCACCGCAGGTCACACGCGCCGGTCGCCGCCCCCGGACAGCATGTCGCACCTCGAACATACGATCGAATCATGACCTCACCCACACCTCGCCTGTCCGACGGCACCGCGCCATGTGACCGCCCCACGCCACGTGACCACCCCACGCCACATGACGACGCCGACCCTCCTGACACGCTGGTGCCACCTCCTGGATTCACCACTGCGACAGGGCCGGCATCGCCCGTCCTGGTGCCCGAGGCGTTCGCCCGGTGGGATCCCGGCCAGCAGCGTGGCTACCTCACCCAACGAACGATCTACGCGGCCGAAGGGCGGACCCTCGCCTACGCCTACGACTGTGTCCGTTCGGCCACCGAGGGCTTCGCCACCGAGGGCGACCCACACCGCGACCCGTGGGAGGCGGCTGCCACGATGATCGGCGCCTCTATGGCTCTCTCCCGTCACGGGGCATCACGCCTGGTGACCACCGCGGTCGAGCTGACCGAGCGGCTTCCCCGCACCGCGGCGCTTCTGGCGACGGGATGGATAGGGATCCTCGCCGCCCACACCATCGCCGAGGAGACGGCCCTGGTGGCCGATCACCTCATGCCCGACGTTGACCGCCGAATCAGCGAGGGGCTTGCTCCCACCAGGCGCCGGACACACCCGCCGCGGCTGGGGCCGCTGCGCAAGATGCTCCTCAGGACAGTCTCCGCCTGCGATCCGCTGGGTGCTGACGCCCGCGCCGAACAGTCACGACGCGGTCAGGACGTGGAGCTGGTGCCCCTCCGCGACGACCGGGCGATCATCACGGCCACGCTCACCGCCGAGGACGCACTGGAGATCGCGGACCGTGTCGAGGCGCTCGCCCGCACCGCACCGGCGGGCGATCCGCGAACGCTCGGCCAACTTCGCGCGGCCGGACTGCTCGCGCTCAGCCGTGGGTGGAGTTGCCTGCCCGACCCACGAGGGGAACACCCCGGCGACCCGGAGGCCCGGTCCGCGGCGCGTCGGGTGGTCCTCCACGCCTACGACGACGGCAGCCCGGGCAACCGCGGGATCTCCCTCGCCGGATACGGACCGGTCACCGGGCACACCGCGAACGAACTGCAGCGCGACGTCAGGCACCGCGTCACCGAACTCTCCGAACTCGCGGACCCCGATTCCGCCGCCGCCCGACGCCACGCCCCGTCCGAGGCCCTGGCCCATTTCTGCCGTGGACGCGACGGCACCTGTGTGTTCCCCGGTTGCCAGACACCAGCCGAGAAGACCGACCTCGACCACATCATCCCCTTCGACCACGACCGTCCCGAACGCGGCGGGCACACGACCTGTGACGACCTCGGGAGCCTCTGCCGTTTCCACCACAGGCTCAAGACCGACGGAGTGTGGGCCTACTACCGGGACACCGACGGTTCCTATGTGTGGATCCACGGTCCCCGCCACCCGGACCGAGACCCCGGAACCCGTGTCACGACGTATCCCACGGGCCCTCTCTCGGACCACGCCGCTCCCCGACGACCCGAGGCGAGCCGGCGTCAGCGGGAGGCCGCCGAGGCGGGCGCCACCGGCAGCGGATGTGCGGAGTCCCGGAGACGTCCACACGTGCGGCACCGGCGTGACGCCGAACGACGCGGTCTCCGCGCGCAGGCGCGACTCCGGCGACACGCCCCACCGTCCGGTCCGGTGGCCCCCTCGGAGCCCTCGACCACGGGGCCTGAGGACGAGCCCCCGTTCTGATGAGCGGAGTGACACTCGCGCGGTCAGAACCGCGAGCTCATCGGATACCACCCGTCGGATGCGTCGTGGGGTCCGACGGAGCGGACCTCGATGTGCTCGAAGGATGCGAAGTCCCCGGCGAGCCTGCCCCAGTTCTCCCGGGTGATCGCGGTGGTGATCGTCGAGGCGATCCGCCCGATACCGCCGTAGATGCCGGAGAGCTGGTTCCCGGTCACGCCCATGGACGCGCGGGCGCCGGTCGAGAAATGGTGCAGCCGGGAGAGCCACGGAGCTGTGCCCGCATCTCGCTCGGTGAACTCGAACCCGGGACCCAGATAGGGACTCGATCCGGCCGGGTGTCCCACCGCGGGCGGGTGACGGTCGGACCACAGCGCTATGTCGTCGACGAACTCGGCGAGCTCCGGCCGCAACCGCAGGTCCACCGTGTATCCGGTCGCGGCCAGCACCACATCGGCGTGGAACCGCCCCCTGTCGGTGTCGATCGCGATCTCCTGCTCACCGGCGTCGGTGGAGACCATCGACACGGCCTTCCACCCACAGCCGGTGTGCAGTGCGAAGCCGGAGTGCGCGAAGCACCGCCACACCGAATGCTGGGTGGGCGGCTGCGGGAGGCCACCGGACATCACGCCGAACTCCCACTTGGCCTCGTCGTCGAGGTCGTAGAAGCGTTCCTGCATGCCCGGAAATTCCATCCACCGCAGTGGGTTGGACGCCGGGAGGGTCTCCCGGCGCACGAACACGTGCGCCCGGACGGCGCCGTGGTCGAGGGCGGTGGCCGCGTTGTCGAACCCGGATGCGCCACCGCCCAGTACCGCCACCCGCAGACCCCGCAGCGCGGCGAAGTCGATCGGGTCCTCCGTGTGGAACCAGCGCTCGCGGGGCAGCGAGGACGAGATGAGGTCCGGCACGCGCGGCCCGCCCCCGCCCGCGAGTCCGAGTGCGCAGACGATGCGCCTGGCGGTCACCGTGGTCTCGTTCCCCGCCGGGCCACTCAGTTCCACGGAGAAGGGCCCGTCCGGGGTGGCGGGCCGGTGGATCGCCGTGACGCGGGTCTGGTGCCGCACCCGGACGCCGGTGACCTCCCGGTACCACCGCAGGTAGTCGTTCCAGTCGAGCCGGGGAACAAGCTCGACGGCCGCCCACGCGGCCTCGCCGTACACGGCCTCGAACCAACGCCGGACGTGCAGGGAGGGGACGTCGAACTCGATACCCCTCATGTGTTTGGGGCTGCGCAGGGTGTGCATACGGGCATAGCGGTCCCAGCACCCCACCTGCTGCTCCGGACCGTCGTCCACCACCAGGACGCGGTCGATCCGTTGGCGTTGCAGCGCGAACGCGGTGCCCAGTCCGGCCTGCCCCCCGCCGATCACCAGGACGTCGAGTTCGCTCGACCCCGGATCCCGGGGGATCCAGTCGCGGGAGTGGCTGGTGGTGGCGATGTCCTCGTGCACACGGGCCCGGAGGGCCGCGAGGCGCTCCTCTGCGTCTGGAAGGCGCCGGGAGTCCGGTGCCGCGGTCACAGTGTCGGGGCTGGTGTCCGGGCCGGCGGTGACGGTATCGGATGCTGCGGCGTCGGAGGTCACGGCGGTCATGGCGGAGGAGCTCCTGGGTTCAGCGGGCCCGGGTCGATGCCGCGGGCCCACCCGGGTCCTGCGCCCGGGCGGACACCACGGCGATGCCTGACTGATGACTCGACCGCCGCGCCGTGGGACGCGGCGGTCGGATCGGCGGGGCCGACCGCACCATCGTGGTGTCGGACCCGAGTCTGGCAGCGCGGTTTTTCGGGTGTGTTACGGGCGCGTGAGCCCGGTGTGCCGTGCCCGGGCGACCCGCTCGGCCAGCTGGTCGAGGGCCTCGGGGCTCAACGTGCCGTGGACGCGCAGGCGGGCGATACCGCCGTCGGGGAACACGTCGAGCCGGACGAAGTGCACCGGACCCACCGGATGGCCCGGCCGGCCCACCAGAAAGCGGTGCCGGCAGTCGGGTTGCAGAGGCGTACGGGGAACGAGGTCCACCCACCGGTCGGGGTGGTCCAGGTCCTCTGCGCTGGCGATTCCACGAAGCGACGCCGACGCCGGCGCGTTACCGATGTAGTAGGAGGTGTCGATCTCCACGTGGTCGACCGATCCCTCGCCCGCGAGCGCCACCGTCACGTGGTCGTTTCCTCCCCCTCGTCGCCGGGAGTTCTCCCAGCCCTCGCCCATGACGCGGGAACGTCCGGGGGCGATGATGTTGGCCGGCGACGAGTAGAACAGGTCCGAGCAGTCGACCACCCGGCCGCCGTTCTCGGCGGCCGCGAGGTCGACGGTTCCCCGCAGGAACGTGGGGTCAGGGGTGGGGTCGCCGTGGACCCGCAGTCTCGCGACACCCCCGTCGGGGATCATCCGCAGCCGCACATGGGTCACCGGCGCGGAGTCGGGCACCGCGAAGTGATTGCGGGTGTCCCCCGCCGCTTCCGCCTCGGGTACCAGCGGCCGCCAGCGGGCACCCGCGAGGTCGTCGACCCCCGGGTAACCGTCGATCCACGCGCCGTCCACGGCGACCTGCGGGGGGTAGTTGCCGCGGAAGAAGGCGGTGTCCACCACGACCCCGCGCACCACGCCCGGCACGCCGAGACGGACTATCGCCGCGTCCTGCCCGGGCGAGCGCCGCCGGCGGGTCTCCCAGCCGTCGTAGACCTTGCCCTTGTGTCCGAACAGGGCCGG
Organism: Dietzia sp. SYD-A1; assembly: GCF_015356725.1. Lineage (NCBI taxonomy): Bacteria > Bacillati > Actinomycetota > Actinomycetes > Mycobacteriales > Dietziaceae > Dietzia > Dietzia sp. SYD-A1. Next base: position 1,426 of record NZ_JADDKI010000262.1, on the reverse strand, counting down.
ATCGAACACCGGCTCGGAGGCGAGGATCAGGTTCTCCTTCTCGGCGAAGAACTCGTCGTCGGCGTAGACGACACTGCCGGCCAGCTCGCGGGAGGCGAGGTCGGGCAGGGCGAGGTAGTCGGGCTCAGGCATCGGTGGTGTCATCCGGTCAGTTCCGTTCGTGAGGGTGGCGCAGCTGGCTCGGGTGGTCTCGGGCGAAAGACCGCGGTACCGGCGGCGGGGCCGTCGAGGTCCACGCGGCGGCCGGCGAGGTAGACCTCGCGCACGACTCCGCCGAGTGCCCGCTGGGCGTACGCGGTGACGGGGTTCTTGTGCTGCAACCGCTCGGGCAGGACCACGAACGCCTCGTCGGGGGCCAGGACCACCAGGTCGGCGCGGGCGCCCGGGCGGATCGACCCGCGGTCTCGAAGCCCGGCGAACTCGGCGGGGCCGGACGACATCCACCGGACGACATCGGGCAGCCCCAGTCCGCGCAGTCGCGCCTCGGACCAGATGATCGGCAGGCCCAGTTGCACCGAGGCGATCCCGCCCCACGCCTGGCCGAAGTCACCGGTGTCGAAGCGCTTGAGTTCGGGAACGCACGGCGAATGGTCGGAGACCACCAGATCGATGGTCCCGTCCCGCAGCCCCTCCCAGAGCCGCTCGCGGTTACCGGCCTCACGGATCGGCGGGCAACACTTGTAGTGGGTGGCGCCGGGCTGGATCTCCTCGGAGAACAGAGACAGATAGTGCGGGCACGTCTCCACCGTGAGGGGCAGCCCCTCCGCCTTGGCCGAACGGATCAGCGGGAGGGCGTCGGCGGCCGAGAGGTGGAGGATGTGGGTCCGGCATCCGGTGCGGCGGACGCCGTCGATCACCTGCGCCACCGCACGGACCTCCGCGGCGACCGGTCTGGACTCGACGAATCCCGCGTACGCGGGCCCGGACGCCGGCGGCTGCGCGTCGATGGTGCCGGCGTCCTCGGCGTGGACGATCAGCAGCCCGTCGAACCCGGCGATCTCCTCCATGGCCGCCACCATCTGCGCGGCGTCCAGCGGCGGGAATTCGTCGATCCCGGAGTCGAGCAGGAAGCACTTGAACCCGAACACCCCGCGGTCCCAGAGTGCGCGTAGACGGCCCAGGTTCTCGGGCACGGCTCCACCCCAGAACCCGGTGTCCACCCGGAGTGTGCCGCTCGCACTGGCCAGTTTCGCGTCCAACGCGCCGGGCGTGGTGGTGACGGGGCTCGAGTTGAGCGGCATGTCGATCAGGGTGGTCACTCCGCCACACGCCGCGGCCCGGGTGGCGCTGGCGAAGCCCTCCCAGTCCGTGCGGCCGGGTTCGTTGATGTGGACGTGGGTGTCGACGAGGCCGGGGAGCAGCACCACGTCGTCACCCAGGTCCACGACGTGCGTACCGGCCGGGGTCGGGGAGGTCGGGGCCGCGG
>NZ_JADDKI010000261.1:0-560 GCF_015356725.1 Dietzia sp. SYD-A1 | reverse complement strand
TCATCACGGTCACGATCTATTTGGCCGTGGCCCACGGGGCGTGTCACACCACGAGGACGGACGCCACGGCCAAATAGATCGTGACCGTGATGATGTCCTGCAGCACCGTGGCGAGGGGGCCCGAGCCGAAGGCGGGGTCCCTGCCGACCCTGTCGATGAGCCACGGCAGCACCAGCGCGATGACCGTGGCCAGTGAGGCGGCGGCGAGCAGCGCGAGGGCGACCGCCAGCGCCACCGACCAGTCCTGCCAGATCACACCCACCAGGACCAGGGACACCACGCCGAGGACGAGCCCCAGGAGGATCCCGGTGAGGATCTCGCGCCCTGCCACCTGACGTATCCCGACCCCCAGCGAGAGTCCGCGGATGACGAGCGCCTCGGTCTGGGTCCCGATCGCGTCGGCGAGGTAGACCACGCCGGGGACGAAGAACGCGATGAGGACGTGCTCGGCGAGCACGGCCTCGAAGCCGCCCACCACTCCCGCGGCGAGCAGGGCCCCCACCAACCCCACCACCAGCCACGGAAGCCGGTGCCACAGGCGCCGCAGCACCGGCTCGACC